>JAGWYC010000281.1 GCA_018969565.1 Bacteroidota bacterium
CGGACTCTATGGAACACTATGAAGATCACAATGCTAATATGACCTTCACTTCCAGCACCGGCGAGTTCGTTACCGTGTATGCACGCAGGTTTCACTACTTCGACCGGGAGGTCAGTCTGGACAGTATTTGGAGAAGAAGAATCAAACAAAATCTGGAAAATAACTTCTATGTGGTATCACAGCGCAAGAGCAAAAACGGCCCATGGGATGTTCTGGATCTGGAATACAGCGATACCGGCTCCTCGCGCATCGTGAAAGCCCGCTGGTATATGCGTGGACGCATGAGCTGGTGTCTGGCCACCACCTACGACAGCATGATGGGTTTAACCCCTTTTGTGCGCAGTTTCTATGAAAGTTTCAAACCCTTCGACACCTTTACCGGTCCCTCCGTTTACGACTGGCGCGGCGATGAGTTGCTGAAGATGATGACTTCGAAAGACAGCACCATCCGCACCAATAGCCAGAAATGGGACGAATACTTTGAACCCAAAGACCATCAGGCCGCCGAAATCATGCGACTGATTGAAAAAACCGGTGACCCCAAACAACAGGAATTCCGGCACAGCCTTATCACCAAGCTGGGTAAGTTAAAGCATCCTGACCTGATTCCTTTCCTGAAAAAGCAATACCAGAAAGCCGGTGACACCACCGACCTGCAGATTCATATACTATCTGCCTTAGCTTCTATGAAAACCAAAGAAGCGGCAAGGGCTTATGCAGAATTGATTATTGATGAAACACCCCTTGGACAAAACGACGACCTGGGTCGTGACGTGCTTTTATCGCTGCATGATTCGCTGAAACTGTATCCACCTACCTTGCCCGCCTTGTTCGACCTGCTTCGCTATTCAGACTATAAAGAACCCTTGTTGCGCATTTCGGCCGAAGCACTTGACAGTGGTTACCTGAAACCCGCCGATTACGCCGCGTATAAAAAGACCTTGCTCATGGAACTTCGCGACGGCTGGAAACGCCTTAAATCTGAAGAAACATCGAGCAATCAATCCCGTTGGGAATACCGCGAAGAGAAGAAAGATGTGGATGCCGCTATGCGCTACCGCTACTCCGAGACCGGCAATTACCTTTCCGAAGAACGTTCCATCAGCGACCAACCGGGCATGGTCCTGGATCTGGCCAAACTGGTGCAGCCTTTTATGCCGGACCCCGATGTTGATAAACGCATCATGCCACTGCTGGGCTCCAGAGATAAGTTGTTCAGTCTGATGGTGGCTGAGCAACTCTTCAGCAAAGGCAAAACACTTCCTGATACCTTATTGCCGTTCCTGCTCAAAGAACCGCTGCTTCGCTACGGTGCCCTGAGCATGTTGTATCTGAATGAAAAACCGAACCTGATACCCGACAGCCTGAAAGGAGCCCTGCCCCTGGCTAAATCTTATATCATGTTTGACGAAGTAGGGAGGAAAGACAGCCTGATTTTCTTGAAATCCATGCCTATGGAATATGAAAAGCGCGCCGGGAACCTCTATTTCTTCCGCTTGCGTGCCAAAGATGAGTACTTTGGAAAACCGGGGAAACTCACTTGGGTATGGCTTCCTGAATCGCTGAGCGCCAAAACCATGAAAAAGAATCTGGAGAGCGCCCGCAGAACCATCAACCAGAGTTACAGCCTCGAACAACAAATGAATGATGTGCTGCTGAACTACCGATTTGAAAAACGAAAGCGTTGGGTGGCATTATCGCTGCTCAACAGTGATTCTGACTGGGAGTACACGGAATACGGCGAATAACAGAGCTGATGATGAGAAAGGTTGCCAAGGTTGGGTTCGCATGGTTTTGCTCGCTCAGTGTATTATCTGTTCAGGCCCAGGTTCCCGGCTGCACCGATCCCCTTGCTTCCAACTATAATCCTGCTGCTACAAAAAATAACGGTTCCTGCACCTATGCGGCAGCCAGTGTGGGTTCGGAGGCCTCGTTCCGGCTTCCCGACAGCCTGGCGGAAAGCTCCGGACTGCTGCTGCACCAAGGTTTTCTTTGGACGCATAACGATGATACCGACCCTTCCCTATACTTCTGGAAACCGGATGTTACACCCGCCCCGCTGAGGAAAACCATCAGTGGCGTGCGCAACAACGACTGGGAAGACCTGACCCGCGATGAGCAGTATTTCTACATCGGAGACTTCGGCAACAATGGCTCAGGAAACCGACGTAACCTGAATATTCTGCGTATCTCAGACCCTTATAAGCAGGGGAGCCTGCTGTGGGCCGATACCATTAGTTTCACATACGAAGACCAGACCGACTTCACTGCACAGCCGGGCAACAGCACCGATTTCGATTGCGAGGCCTTTATCGCCGCCGGCGACAGCCTTTACCTATTTACGAAACAATGGCTGAGTCAGAAAACAGCTTGTTATGTACTCCCGAAAACACCGGGAAACCATGTGGCCAGACTTCGTGCTATACTCGATGTGCAGGGATTAATTACAGGCGCTTCTTTCTTACCGGGGAAATCGCTGGTTTTGTTCTGCGGTTACAGCAAAACGGTACAACCTTTTCTATACCTGCTTTATGATTTTGACGGAAATAACTTCTTCAGTGGGAACAAGCGCAAAATCAGTCTGGACCTCAGTTTTCATCAGATTGAAGGAATTAGTACCCTGAACGGGCTGGATGTATATATGAGCAATGAGCAATTGAAACAATTCATTACCATAGCGCCGCAAGTGCATCGGCTTGACCTTCGTCCTTTTTTATCAGGCTATCTGGGCAGCACCCGCAGACTGATTTTTGAGGATCCGTTCACGGCCATCAGGGTTTACACTTCCGGCGAAATGCTGCATATCAG
>JAGWYC010000282.1 GCA_018969565.1 Bacteroidota bacterium
CCGTAAAATTACGGCCCTTACTTTGCAGCGGAATTCATGTATCACCATCGTAAGTCTGCTGTTACTTTATCTGGGTGAGGTCAGACAGGCAGCGGCCAACAGCGCCAACCTGTTTTACACAAACCTTGGCAATGACCGCTATGAGGTGACTTTTTATTATTACCGCATGTGCAATGGGCTTGGGTATGCTTCCACTTATCCGGGAAAAATCACTGCCCCCTGCGGCACCGCTTCATTCACCCTAACGCGTGACAGCATTTGGGATGTGAGTCAGACCTGCCCAAAAAACCGCACCTGTTCCAGCAACACTGCCTCGTCTTTTGGCAATTCTATTCAGCGCTACCGGGCCATCCTTAACTTCCGCGATTCCGCCTACCGGAAGTTTCTGGGCGGAAGCTGCTGCGAGGTGGAGCTCAGCGTAATCGGCCGTCCCCGTGGCATTTATACAGGCTTCAATGCCAGCGGTAACCCCATCAAGGTAGCCGCCACCCTGTCCTTATGCCGGCGCAGTGGTCTGGCGCCGGGCAACAGCAGCAGCAGGCAGGTGTATTACTGGCAAGGCATTCAGTTTTTAAACCAGCCCAACTACCATAGTTTGCTTGCCACCGACCCCGATGGCGATTCCCTTTCCTACGAACTGGTACCCTGTCTTGACGGAAGTGCAACCGGCAATGTCAGCTATTATCCCAACTACGGCTACACCAATCCGATCAGCAACTATTGTGCGTCTTCTGCACCTCCCTGTACACCAAGCCCGCTCAATAACCCTCCGCGGGGGTTTTACCTCAGTCCGGTAACAGGCGATTTGGTTTTTCAACCGGTGTTGAACAACGATATCTCCGCCGTAGCGGTACGCATTAACGAATTCCGACGGGACAGCAGTGGAAAATTCATCCGAATTGCCTACAGTATGGTGGAAGGATATTTATTGACAAACATCACAGGAAATAATACGCCCATCATCAGCAATCCATCGAGTATTGGTATTTGCGAAAAGGACCCATATTGTTTCACATTTACCTATTACGACAACCAGAATTCCGGGCAAAGTGCCCCCGACACGCCCGTGTTGCGGTATTTCACCAATGTAGGAACATACACAACAAAAATCACCAAATCACCTACGAGCAATGTGCAAACAGTGCAGGTTTGCTTCACCCCTCCGGCCTACGGAAGCGCGGTAAAACCGCTTTACTTCAGCGTTGCCGCCGATGACCGCTATTGCGGTACTTCCTTTGAAAGCCGCAGAACCCATGTGTTTACGGTGCTCCCAAAGCCTGTTACCAAACTTGAAACCAGCGTACAACCCGGTTCCCGCTATGCCATCAAGGTAGAAAATGCCGATACGCAGTCCCTGATTGAAGTTTTGCTGAGCGGCCCCAATAGTTATCGTTATCAGGTAAAGAACATTCGCTCCAAGTATATGGATACATTGCGTCTGTTCAAACGCGGACTCTATTACCTGCAGGTGATTACGCGAAGGCCGGGTTACTGCGAAATTTACCAATACGATACAGTGAATATGACCGGTTGCCTGGAGATGACCCACAATGCACGGGCAAAAGCCGAATACTGCCGCACTCAGGATCTGAGCCTGTCGGTGAAGGCGAGCAATACCATCGGAACCCTCAGCTATCGCTGGTATAACCGTTTAGGCAAAACGCTTTCTAACCGCGACACCCTGCGCATCCGTTTGCAGCGAGACAGCTTCCTTTATCTGCGCATTGATGATGCACTGGGTTGCTACAGCCTCGATTCCTTTCAGTTGCGTGGTTATGTGCCTTCAGCCAAGTGGACCATACCTTCGGGCGGAATATGTCAACATAACGCGGCCCCGGAACTGGAAGCCTGGCTTCAATTGGAACCGCGTAACAAAGGAAGCTGGAAAGCCGCGCCCGGTATTCTGGATTTGAAAAATAATCTACCCTTGTTCCATGCAGAATTACCCGTGAGGCGCGATACCCTGCTGCCTCTTTACTTCAGCCTGCAGGACAGCCTGGGTTGCCGGCGCAACGATACACTGCTGATACCGGTGCGTTACACGCAAAAGCTCTCCGCAAGAGACACGGGATTCTGTCTGGGTGCAGGCGCTTTTCAAATGGAAAAACTGCTCGATGGTGCGGATACTTCCAAATTCCGGCTTCGCTGGGAATGCTATAACCCGGGCAGTCTGACCGCAGATCAGGTGCATCGCGGCAGCCGTTTTATCGCAGGTACGCAAGGTACTTATGGCTTTATCCTTTGGAATACGGATATAAATACAGGCTGTGCCGGTCGCGACAGTTTCCGCATCAGCATGGCAAGTCCTCCTAACTATAATACCTTCACCACCTCGGCCTTATGCGATAATAGTCTGGGTACTGATATTCAGCGTTATGTTGAAGTGTACGTTCCTGCGCCAAAATACCGCTGGTCTGTACTCAGTGTAAACGGTCGTCCGGCAGATGCAACGCAGCGCAGCGCGCTTTCAGGGGCCACCTGGTTCCGTCCGCGACAGGCCGGATTGTGGCGACTGCGTTTTGAAGAATACAGCACCGGTTGTGTGCGCAGCGACAGCATCGGAATACTGGTTAATGCCGCACCCCGTCCCTATCTGGGCGCAGATACATCTATATCCGATGGAAGTACCCTGCGCCTGAATGCAGGAAACTTCAGCGCCTATGTGTGGGATGACGGCAGCAGCAGTCAGTTCAGGTTTATTCCGGCAAGCGAACTGAGCACCGTGCCCAAAATATACTGGGTTCAGGTTACCGACGGCATCACACAATGCAGCGGAAAGG
>JAGWYC010000283.1 GCA_018969565.1 Bacteroidota bacterium
GTGTACAGCGTAGCGGGGCCGGGCAGGTCTTCCACCCGATTAAGGCTGATGCTCAGTTTGCGCAGGGAAGGCAAACGGGTAAGGCTGCCGCGGATGATATTTCCGGCTTCTGCTGCTGAAAAAGGGGCAATGAATTGCAGGGATTGAACACCCTGAAGCGATGTCAGAAATCCCAGCGAGTCAGGGACAGATTCAAACTGAATACGCACCGAGCGATATCTGCCCAGTGCAGGCAATTGTTCGCTGAGTCTGTTTCTTTTGTCGGAAAGAAAAAGGCCGAATTCTTCCACCTGGCTTAGCTGATCCATTACTTCCGGTGTGAAGTTGCCGTCCCAGTCGTGCAGGTCAAGTTCCAGAAGTTCATCCAGGCGTGATACAGCGTTGGCCAGACTGCTCAGCGACACACGTCCGTTTACACGGATGGCAATGGTACCATAAAGGCGACGATAGTTCCGCAGCAAAAACTGTACATCCTGCTCGCTTTTAAGCAGGATACGGTCTGAGCCGTTGAGAAAAGCCTTTTGTACCGGTGTGTAAGCCTTGTCCTGCTGAGCATGGGCAGTGCTGAAACACAACAGGAAGAAGCAAATCAGGAAGAGTTTTTTCAAGGGTTTGGTTCGTTGAGTTCTTCGGCAGGGTTCGGGTGTTCCGAGGGTGGGGTTAGCTGATAGTAACGTGCAAAATGGCACCAGTCGCATTCTTTCTTGCCGCATCCGGTGTCAAATTTAAAGGCGCGGATGGCCTTATCGGTATCTACAATCTTGTCTTTTACCAATTGCAGGTCTGACGGGCTGATGAGCACATTTTCAATCGGACTGATTCCCTGGTCATTCTGTTCCACAAAATCAATGGCAAGGCCGGCCACGGCGTGGTTGAAATTGGGGTCCGCTTCGGCAAGTATCTGGTAGAATGCCAGTTGGAGCCAGTATTCTCCCCACTTTTCCCAAGTGCCGGTGGTTTCATCCACGCTCAGTTCACGCAGTTTCTTGAGGCCGTTTTCCACCTTACCTGTTTTATAATCCACCAGCATGGCGTCATTGCCTTCGAGTTCCACTTTATCAATCTTTCCTTTAATGGGTACTCCGTTGATGCGGGCATTCAACGTGATTTCCTGCATCCCTTCCGCATGATTGCTGAAATGGGGCAGTCGCTGACGGTAATAAACGGGAAGGATATCCATTCCCTGCTGCATCCGGCGTTGGAAGGCCGCTTCGGTAAATCCGTCGCGGTATTTGGCCATACTTCTGCGGAATAAGGATAACAACTGATCTTCATCGGGGAAGTTGCCGCTTTCATTGCGGATGCGGAAGGCTTGGGTGAGGGTATCGTGTACGGCAGAACCGAAGCTGGCGTATTCGCTCTTCGCCTGCGGGATGCGTATCAGGTTGTTGAAATAGAAGCGAATAGGGCAGTCCAGGTAGCTTTGCATGGCCGTGGGTGATAGTTCAAACTTGTCCACCAGTTCGCGCAGGTAAGCTTCGGGAGGCATAGGGATGGTAATCGCGCCTGCCAGTCCGAGGGCTTCCGCTTCGGAATGAAGCACCCGTTCCAATGGTATGGCAACGTTGGTCATGACAGCAGTATGCGTGTCGGCCAGCACCTGTGTGAATGAGGAAGGCGTAAGCGCTTTGCCTTTCAGACTCGTGCTTCTCCATGAAATATGCAGACTTTTCTTGGCTCGGGTAATGCCTACATAGAACAGACGGCGCATTTCTTCATCGTCAGAGTCACTGAGGTTCTCCAGGTCCACCAGCACTTCACCCAGGCGGAAGGGCAGTTTGATGGGGCCTGATTTCTCCCACTCTTCGTAATTGGCGCCTATGATGAATACATGTTCCCATTCCAGGCCCTTACTGCTGTGCGCAGTGCTGAATACCACCCCTTCACCGGTGCCGGCGCGCTGTTCCACATCCACCGTGATGCCCAGGCTTTGCCGACGGGAAATGCGGTCCAGCAACCTGTTCAGGGTGAGGTTAGGGAAGAGGGCGTTTTCTTCTTTTACCAGATTGTGAAAGCTGTGCAGCACTTCTACCTGGAAGGCGGGGTCATCACTTTGCATGGCCTTGCGCAGGAATCCGGCTTTAGCAATGACTTTCTCCAGCAATACAGGCACGGTCCAGTCGGAAGCATGGCCCAGCCAGTATTCGATATCGCCATACAGACGACGCAATTCTGCCAGTTCCTCCGTATTCAGGAAGTCTGCTTTACCGGTTCCCGAACAGATATCGGCCAGAGCGCTGCGCCAGTTCTTGTAATTCTTGAAAATGCAGGAGGCCAGGGTGGCCACGCTGAGCGGACGAATCTGATATAAGCCGTAATGCAGTATGTGAAACAGGCGGTGTTGACCGGAATGCGATTGTTCCAGTTCGTCTTTCAGATAGGAGCTGAATTCAATCAGTTGGGCGATAAGCGGGTCTTCAAGAATATTGAGCGGCTTGCGGGTATTGAAGGGGAGTTTTCTGATTCGAAATTCCCTAAGCAGCATTTCCGATTGGGCATGTTTGCGGTATAGTACAGCAATTTCCGAGGGTTTTACGCCTTCGCGGATCAGTGCTTCAATTTGATCTGCCACGTGAATGGCTTCGTGAATTTCGTTTGGTAGCTGCACCAGAGCCGGAAGGTCGGGTATGGTTGCGTGTTCCCCTTTGGCTTTCAGTTCTTTGCTGAGCCCGGGAACCTGGTTCACCAGGCGCATTTTATTCAGGGCAATTAGCGCTTGGGCCGCGTTGAGCAGGGATTGGCTGCTGCGGTAGTTCTCTTCCAAAACCACCGTTTTC
>JAGWYC010000284.1 GCA_018969565.1 Bacteroidota bacterium
TTTAATCCGGCTGCAAACAGGGTAAACCGGCGCAATATGCCCAAGGGAGCTGCTGAAACAGGTAAAAGCCACAAGGCCATTCCCGCCCAGACAGAACTTGCCAGGAACAAGCTGAACTCAATATGGTGCATCCTGGCTAGTACCGGCATTGGTTTTGATTCGAGCACCAACTGATGGTACCAGGAAGCATCTCGAAAATATACCAATAAACTCGCACCAGCAGCAGCGTACAGCATCCAGACCCAGGCGGTCAGTGCCCAGTAGCGCCGCGTATCATCCAGTGCTTTCGTTGCGCAAGCAAGAAACGGAAAGAACAGCAATGGTAATTTAAGCAACAATAATCTTCCTGTATCTGCTGTCCAGCCATGCAGTTTGCTGGATAGTACCAGCCATAAGACTAAGATGGGCGGCAGCAACAGATATTGATTTTGTTTCCATGACTTTTTATCCCAGCTGACTACTCCGGCTAGGATACACAAAATCATGCCTACGGAAGCCAAGGCAGGAGCAAATAGGATTCCTGCGAGTGACAACAGGAATCCTGTAAGGCAAATGGAAGGAATCAGTTTGTATAAATTCACAATACCGGAGGCCCGGCAAATATCAGCGTGCGTAGTTAATCTTCACCGGAAATTCTGGAGCCCCCCCGGAAAGTACATCTGCCACAACTTTGGTTACCTGAACAGATGCACCGGGATTTTCGCTGCTGCGATAATTTCCCACAACTCTGGCAAAAACCCGAACATTATTTGAAGGATTGGTCAGCATGACAATCGTACCTACTCTTGCGGTGGGATGAATTACAAAATTCCTGGTCTGATCCAATCCATCTTTATTGCTGATTATTGCCTTACCTTCTTCATTAACGTCAACAACCGGTTCATAAACCGCCTTACCAGTATTAGCGCCAGCCATACCCGGATCGCGGGACTCACCGCTTCGCACGGAATTGGCGGGCGCAACGAGCACCTGAGAAGACTCTGGTGTATTGGACTTCGGAAGTGGATCGGTACTTCCATTACCGGCAGGGTTTCCGCCGTTTCCATTCTGATTGGCAGTAGTCACCGGTGCAGTTATTGCTGATGAAGAAGCAGAAGGAATTCTCAAAATTTGACCGATGCGCACATTATCGCTGCTAAGCTGGTTTTCTTCTTTAATGGCGGCGATACTCACTCCATACTTACGGGCGATAATGCCGAGGGCCTCGCCTTTGGCTACTTGATGCCTGATGGTTTGACCATTGTTTCCGGTATTGCTGTTTCGCGGTGTAACTGGATTATTTGCAGGCGCATTAGATGTATTTGCAGGGGCAGCATTTACCGCACTGCTTGTAGAAGATTCGCCTGCTGTTATCCCCCATTTGCGGGGAATCATAATCACTTTATCAATCTGAAATGAGGTACCGATGCCCGGATTAGCTGCGGTTACTTCGCCGGCCGTTGATCCATATTTACGACAAACTCCATACAGCGTTTCTCCACTGCTGATTTTGTGTAACAGATAATACTTCCCCCCGGAAACTTTGCGACCCACCGAATCTGCAGGCATGGCTTGTATGACTCCTGCTGCCAGCAACATCAATAAGCTGAACAGGTTATTTTTCATCCCCTTGGTTGACATCTTAATTTCAAATGTAAGATAGGCATTAAACGATAAAGCCTTGAAAAGATTGTTCATTTTCCACATTACTGCACATTGTTGCAAATAAAGGACAGTCTATCGGGTGTTCATCATTCAGTGAAAACGGTCATATTCGCAGCATCTGCATGAAAAAAACGCTGAATCTATTATTGGGCATTGGTATGCCTGTTTTATTCTTCCTGGCTGCATTAAGCTGGTTTACAGGTGCACCGTTATGGCTGCGCGACACATTGCGCTGGGTTGCCGAGATATTATTGCTTCTTTACGCAGTAAGAAAAAAGAGCATTACCGTTTGGATAGGGGCCGCTATGCTGTTTGGCGGCGAGTTGGGCTATGTGCTCCCGGAAGTGGGAAAACACCTTAATCTGCTTGGAAAAATCTTCATTCAACTGATAAAAACCATCATTGCACCCCTCCTATTTGCAACGTTGGTGGTGGGTATCGCCGGACACAGCGAGATCAGGCAGGTAGGCCGGTTAGGCTGGAAATCGCTGCTGTATTTTGAATTGGTAACCACAGCGGCATTGTTCATCGGACTGGCGGCTATCAACCTTAGCCATGCCGGCAGTGGTATACCGCACCCGGTAGTGCAACAAACTTCAAAACTCATTCCGGCAGACAGCCTGAAGACTTATGCCAACAAAGATGGTCAACTGGTATTCAAAGTGGGTGAACAGGCTCGTGATATACAGGCTAAACCCAATCCTGAAAAGCAAAGTTGGGAGAAAATCCTCCTGCACACCTTTCCTGAAAACATTGCCAAATCAGTTTCAGAAGGGCAAATACTTCAGGTGGTGGTATTCAGCATCCTGTTCGGTTTGGCCCTGGCCATGTTGCATGGACATCAGAAGCAGGTAATGCTGGAATGGTGCGAGGGTCTGAGTTCAGTGATGTTCAAATTTACGCATATCGTAATGTTCTTTGCGCCCTTCGGTGTGTTCGGAGCTGTGGCCCATACCATTGCCACCATGGGATTTGATGTGGTGGCTCCGCTGTTAAAGTTGGTTGCTACCTTATATGTTGCATTGGTTGTATTTATCCTTCTTGTGTTTGTACCCATGGCTTGGTTAATCCGCTTACCACTGCGCAGTTTCATTCAGGCTGTAGCGGAACCAGTGGGTATAGCGTTTGCCTC
>JAGWYC010000285.1 GCA_018969565.1 Bacteroidota bacterium
GCAGCACCGCTTCAGAAGAAACAGATACAAAACCGGGCGCTTCCACCAAAATACGGTAAACCCTGCCGGGCTGGGGGATTACCGGTGCAGTGTACACCTTGTTGAAACCATTGTAGGAAAGACGAGGCTGTTTTACCCCGTCAATGAACAGCGTAACGATGGCATTTTCGATGATCTGCGGATTGCCTGGGGCTGAAAACGGAACGCTGGAACTTACCGAAACTGCCAGTTCTTCGCGGTTGTTCAGCAAGGAGTTTACCACCAGCTTGGGGTTATACGATTTGAATTTAAAGTTTAACTCCCTTTCGCAGGAACTCAACCCGGCAAGCGCAAATAGATATAAGGTCAGGCGTTTCATGTCAGAATTTGTAGGAATAGGTTAACACAGGAAGTAAACGGAAAAACGCGACTCCCACCACTTTGGGCGGTTGTGCGGTATTGTCTATATCCACAAAAAACGGATTAAAGCGATTGTACACATTATAGACGCTCAGGTTCCAGTATTGCTTGGTTTTACTGAAGCGGTTATCGGGTTTAATGAGCTTATTGATGCCAAAGTCAAGTCGGTGATACAATGGCATGCGTTGCGCATTTTTCCCGATGTAATCATTGACCAGTGTACCATCTGCAGCCAGGTAGCGACCCTGAGGCAGTGTGATGGCATTTCCGCTTTGCAATACAAAGGTGGCTGAAAGCTCCCAGGCTTTGTTCAACTTGTAAATGGCGACGGCTGTGGCGTGATGTCTTCTATCCCACTTGAAGAAATACTTCTGACCGAAGTTTATTTCCGGAATTTTCCGTTCAGACCAGCTCAGGGTATAGGCCAACCATCCATTTAATCGTCCGGTTCTTTTCTGAACCATCATTTCCGTGCCGTACATCCATCCTTTGCCTGCACGTACCTTGTCTTCCCAATTCACCTGTACATCAAACAGGTCGGTACCCTCGGCATAATCTACAATGTGGTTCATCCATTTGTAGTAGGATTCCAGACTGAATTCAATGCCATATTTCCACGGCTGACTGATACCCAGTGCTATTTGCTGCGCCCTTTGCGGACGAATTTTGGCTGTGGCCGGAAACCACAAATCCCAGGGCAAACCGCCGGTGCTGTTGGTCAGCAGGTGGATGGGCTGGTTCATCAGTGCATAAGAGAGTTTCAGGGCCAGGTTATTGGTCATTAATTGCCTGAAGGAAATTCTCGGTTCCGGCATGAACCGGTATTTAGAACTTGCCAGATAGTTAGCGAGCCTGATGCCGGCGTTCATGTTCAGACCGCGACCCAGGTTGCGTTCTGTTTCTCCATAAACGGCCATTTCAAGTGAATTATATTTTCCGGCGGGACTTATAACGGTATCTAAGGGCGTGATTCCTGTTCCGCTGTAACTCAAAGTAAATACACCTGGCTTGAAACGATGCTGAATCAGTTCAAGTCCGTAACGATAAACAGCAGCATCAGAGGCATTGTACTGAACATCGCTTCTCCAGGCCAAATCGCGAATGCCGGTGCCATATCTGAAGTCCAGGTTAAACGATTGCCTGGAGGTATCCGTGCGGAAATCGCCCTGATATTTGAGTCCATTCTTGTAGCGGTATTCGGTATAGCTCAGGGTATGGTTCACAAAACTGCGGACATTGATAATTCTGTTCCAGCGCAGCGCACCGAGGGTATTCCCCCAGATCAGACTGTTCTCTATTTTTTCCTTAGAAACACTGCTGCCATTTGTGGTTTGATTAACAAATCCAGTGTACAGTTTATCCCTGCCGCTGTAGAAGGAAGCATAGAAACGGTTGCGGTCATTCAGGCGATGGCATAGTTTCATGTTCAGGTCATAGAAGTTATATATAAGGGTATTTTGACCTGCGCCGGCGCTACGAAGCAGCAAATCAAACAGGGAGCGCCTGTAGGAAACTGCATAAGTAGTTTTTCCATCTTTGCTCAAGGGCCCGTTCATTGATAGTTTGGCCGCAATAGGCGAAATGCTCCCTTCTCCCTGATGACGTTTGGTATTTCCTTCTTTCATAGAAATATCCAACACAGAACTGAGTCTTCCTCCAAAACGTGCCGGGAAGCCGCCCTTATAGAGTTGAATGTTATTGATGGCATCGGCATTGAACACCGAAAAGAAACCAAACATGTGCTGGATATTGTACAAAGGCACTCCATCCAGCAGAATCAGGTTCTGATCGGGTCCACCACCCCGCACGTACAATCCTGAGGAACCTTCATTACCGCCTTTTACTCCTGGCAATAATTGCAAGGCTTTAACTACATCTACTTCACCCAGCAGCGCAGGCATCTTCTTTATTTGTTGAACCGGAACGTCCAGCATACTCATCTGAATACGATTGCCTTCCGTATTACGCGGCTTCGATTTGATGACCAGCTCATCCATTCGCGCAATGGGCTTCAATTGCAGATTCAAGGTTATGGAACTGCTTAAAACAGTATCCAGCAACATTTCCTCGTACCCGGGAAAACTAAACAGCAATACCTTGCGACCCGCATTTAACGAGAGGGAATACAGTCCATAATTATTGGCAGTGGCGCCTTTCCCGCTCAGCGTGTCTGCAATCCCGGCACCGATGAGTACTTCTCCGTTATCGGCCGCCGTAATTCTACCCTGCACAACCAGTTGTGCATTCAAACTTAAAACGCTGATTAAGGCAGACAGAAATAAAGAACCTTTAAGAAACATGCGTTTCAAAATTAAGTACAAGGGAAATTGAAATGGTAATTGTTTCGACAAAATCAGCGCGTCCAGCATAGCTTA
>JAGWYC010000286.1 GCA_018969565.1 Bacteroidota bacterium
GGTGAAGGTGTCCAGTTGGAAACTCCGTTCATTGTTCTTGGGCAGATAGCGCAGCACCAGACTTTTTCCATTCAAGGTATCGGCAAGCCGCCAGAATCCGTTCCCATTTCGGCCGGCCTGCTTCAGCCCGTAGGCAAAACTGCCGTCTTTGCGCAATACCATGCTGTCACCTTCTGCCACCGGGATCTGTTTACCACTGATTTGGTCATAGACAGCAACGTAGTTCCAGGTGCCGGTCATCCGTGGCGCGCAGGACGGCATCAATAAAAATAAAAAGAGGTATTTAAACTTTGCGGCGGTTGATTTCATCACGGATGCCTGCGGCCTTGTAGTAATCTTCTTCGCGCAGTGCCTCTTCCAGCGAAGATTCCAGCTCTTCGTTGCTCATGCTCTTCAGGTCTTCTGCCCAGGTTTTCGGTGCGGCGGGCACGTCTGTTTCCGTACTGCGTTGGGGACCTGCGGCATCTGCCTCTTCTTCCTCTGGTTCAAAGGCGGCCTCATCCATAATTTCAGAGGTAGTGTAGATAGGCGCCTCGAAACGCACGGCCAGGGCAATGGCATCGCTGGTGCGGCTGTCTATTTCCAGTTGCTCGTTATCGGCGCCCACGCATACCAGACTTGCATAGAAAATCCCCTCTGAAAGCCTGGTAATCTTGATTCTTTCAATGCGAATTCCAAAGGCCCGCAGGGTATTGGCAAAGAGGTCGTGGGTGAGCGGGCGGGTAGGCTTAATCTTCTCCAGTTCAATGGCGATGGCTTGGGCTTCATAGCCGCCAATCATCACCGGAAGCTTCCTGTTTCCATTGCTTTCAGCCAGGATGACCGAATAGGATCCTTGTGAGTGTCCCGGAACCAGTGAGAAAACTTCCAGTCTGATATCCATGCCTTTATGCTTGTTGAACTCCTGAACGAGCGGCTTCCAGTAAACGGGGCAATACTTCGAAGGCATCGCCGACAATCCCGTAATCGGCAGCTTTGAAAAAGGGCGCTTCCGGGTCTTTGTTGATGGCCACAATCACCTTGCTGCTGCTCACGCCGGCCAGGTGCTGTATGGCTCCGGAAATACCTACTGCGATGTATAAGTTGGGTTTAATGGTAATGCCGGTTTGTCCAACGTGTTCGCTATGCGGCCTCCAACCCATATCGCTCACTGGCTTGGAGCAGGCGGTGGCAGCGCCGAGGGCGGCAGCCAGTTCCTCTATCATACCCCAGTGTTCCGGGCCTTTCATTCCACGACCTCCGCTTACCACTACTTCAGCCTCGGTCAGCGGAATTTTACCGCTCACCTTGTTGATGCCGGTTACCTGCACCTTAGCTGCGGAAGAAGGCTGGAAACTGAAATTGGTATAGCTGGCACTGCGCTCGTTGCGGCTCAGTTCCAGTGAATTCGGAGTCAGGGCAATCACCTTCACAGCAGCGTCCATGCTCACGTGCGCGAATGCCTTTCCGGAGAACACACCGCGTTTCACATTGAATCCATTGTCAGTTGAAGGTAAATCCACCACATTTGTAGCCAGAGCGGCATTCATCAGAACAGACAGGCGGGGCGCGATGGCCTTTCCGCTGTAAGTATTGCTGATAACCAGCGTGGTTGCACCCACAGATTGCGCAGCAGCGGCCAGGGCGGCGCTTTGGGTCTGAGCGTCGAAGTGGTCAAATGAAGTTCCACTGATGCTCATCACCTGGTCTGCTCCGTAGTGGCTCAGTGTTTCCAGAACGGCGGCATCAGTGATACCCAAAGCCGCCGCGATTACCGGCGCTCCGGTTTTATTGGCGATATGACGGGCATAACAAACGGCTTCAAATGTGCTCTTCTTGAATACGCCGTCGGCAGATTCTGCAAAAACAAGTATGGACATGTCAGATGACTTTAGCTTCGTTTCTTAAGATATTAATCAGATCAGCCGCGCGCTCGGGTTCAATCAGACGAACGCCTTGTTTGGCCGGAGGCAGTTCATAGCTGCGGTATTGAGTGAGGGCGCTTCCGGCAGAAGGCTCTACTACCGCCAGCGGCTTGGTGCGGGCTGCCATGATGCCACGCATATTAGGAATGCGGGGTTCACAAAGATCCTTTTGGGCGCTCACTACCAGAGGCAAGGGACATTGTGAGGTTTCGCGACCTCCGTCAATATCCCGCTCCAGATGAGCTACGCCGCCCTGAACATCAATTTTAGTGATGACATTTACCGAAGGCAAATCGAGCATCGCGGCAAGTAAACCGCATACAGCACCGCCGTTATAGTCAATGCTCTCGCGCCCGGTCATAATCAGGTCGAAGCCTTTGTCTTTAGCCCAATGGGCAATTTCAGAAGCAACAAACTGCGCATCGGTGGGTTCAGCATTGATACGCACAGCTTCACCGGCGCCAATAGACAGGGCTTTGCGGATGGAAGGTTCACTGTCGGCGAGGCCCACATGAATCACGGTCACGCTGCCGTTCACAGGCTCTGCCAGTTCCAGCGCTCTGGTGAGCGCCAATTCGTCGTAAGGATTGATGATGTACTGGACACCCTGAGTATTAAACCGGGTATCCCCATCCGTGAAGGTGATTTTCGTCGTGGTATCGGGAACCACGCTCATGCACACAAGTATCTTCATGGGACTGCAAAATTAGGCATTGTGCAACGGAAAAGCATACCTCCGCGCCAAGTCCTCATGAAAAACAAAAGCCGCTTCACAATGTTCACAGCAACTTTTTTCAACCCGGAGAAAATACTCCATCCATTCTGCCGGGGCAGGCAACGAAATAATGGTTGGGCGCAT
>JAGWYC010000287.1 GCA_018969565.1 Bacteroidota bacterium
CTTATTCGTGCAGCCTTTGCTCCAGGTCAAGTCCGTGTTCGCGGGATGTTTTCCTGGCCAGTTCATATCCGGCATCGGCATGTCGGATAACGCCCATACCCGGATCGTTGTGCAACACCCTGCGCAAACGGGCTTCTGCCGCATCTGTGCCATCGGCCACAATCACCATTCCCGAGTGGATGCTGTAACCCATACCCACGCCGCCTCCGTGGTGCAGGCTCACCCAGCTTGCGCCTCCGGCGGTATTCACCAGGGCATTCAGGATGGGCCAGTCGGCCACGGCATCACTGCCGTCCAGCATGGCTTCTGTTTCGCGGTTCGGTGAAGCCACCGATCCGGTATCGAGGTGGTCGCGGCCAATCACAATGGGCGCCTTCACTTTTCCGCTGCGCACCAACTCATTGAATGCCAGTCCGGCCTTTTGGCGCTCGCCCTGACCCAACCAACAAATGCGGGCCGGTAAGCCTTGAAATTCAATCTTCTCCCGCGCCATGGTCATCCAGCGACGCAGACTTTCATTCTCCGGAAACAAATCCAGGATCACCTGATCTGTGGTATAAATATCTTCCGGGTCGCCACTCAGCGCCACCCAGCGGAAAGGTCCTTTTCCTTCGCAGAACAAGGGTCTGATAAAGGCCGGCACAAATCCCGGGAAATCAAACGCATGGGTAAGTCCTTTTTCAAAGGCTCTTCCGCGCAGGTTGTTTCCATAGTCAAACACAATAGCACCCTGCTTCTGGAACTCCAGCATCAGCTCCACATGGCGAACCATAGTTTTATAGCTCAGCTCCAGGTATTGCTCGGGGTCGCGTTCACGCAGACGGTCTGCGGTTTCCGTATCCATGTGGTTGGGATAATACCCGATGAGCGGGTCGTGGGCGCTGGTCTGATCGGTCAGCGTATCGGGTTTGATTCCGCGTTCCAGCATACGTTCCAGCAGATCCACCGCATTACACAGCACCCCGATGGAAACGGCGTGCCCCTGTTGTTTCGCAGAAAGAGCCATATCAATGCCTTCATCCACGCTGCGCGCCATCAGGTCGAGGTAACGCGTTTCCAGGCGTTTGCGGATACGCCATTCTTCTACTTCCGCCACCAAGGCCACCCCTTCATTCATGGTAATTGCCAGGGGTTGCGCTCCGCCCATTCCTCCCAAGCCGGCTGTAACATTCAGCGTGCCCTTCAGGCTGCCTCCGAAATGTTGTCGCGCACACTCTGCATAGGTTTCATAAGTACCCTGCACAATGCCCTGTGAGCCAATATAGATCCAACTTCCGGCGGTCATCTGACCGTACATCATCAGCCCTTTGGCTTCCAATTCACGGAAATGCGCCCAGTTAGCCCAGTTGGGAACGAGCTGGCTGTTCGAAATCAACACCCTTGGCGCATCCGGATGAGTAGGCAGGATTCCGACAGGCTTGCCCGACTGGATGAGCAAGGTCTCATGGTCTTCCAGTTCCAGCAGCGCTTTGCAGATATTGTCAAACGCTTCCCAGTTGCGGGCCGCCTTTCCCAAACCTCCATAAACAATCAATTGCTCAGGTTTTTCCGCCACCTCAGGATCCAGATTATTGTGGAGCATCCGGTAGGCTGCTTCCTGCACCCAGCCTTTGCAGTTCAGTTTATTGCCCTTCGGCGCATGAAGCACCCTGGGGCCGCTTGTGGTATTCATTACTGCAAATATCCGCAAACAGAGAGGTATTCCCGCCCCCGATTCTATTTTTGAAACTGCATGAGTACGCTGGCCAAACAGAATTTTCGTTTACAGGGTTTGTTGCTTCTGGCGGGCATTTTCCTGTTCCTGCTGAAGCTGGCAGCCTGGTATGTGAGTGGCTCAGTGGCCGTACTCAGCGATGCGCTGGAAAGCATTGTAAACATCATTGCCGCAGCAGTGAGCCTGTATGCCTTATACCTCTCTTCACTGCCCGCTGACCGCAATCATCCTTATGGACACGGGAAAATCGAATTCCTGAGTTCCGGCGCGGAAGGAACCATGATTATCCTTGCCGCCTTGGGCATTATGTATGAAGCAACGCTGAACTTCATCCATGGCCATCCGCTGCGCGAAACGGGGACCGGTTTGTACATCATCGGCTTTGCCGCTGCCGCAAACTATCTGCTGGGCTGGTATTCTATACGTCAGGGCCGCCGCAATCACTCACCGGTGCTGGTTTCCGGCGGCAAGCACCTGCAAAGCGACACCTGGACTACGCTGGGCATCATTGCCGGGCTGCTGCTGATTCAGCTCACAGGCCTTGAATGGATTGACAGCGCAGTGGCCTTCTTGTTGTCGTTGTTGTTGTTAAAAACCGGCTACGGAATCATCCGCAAAGCAGTGACCGGCATCATGGATGAAGCCGATGATGAGGTTTTGGAAGAACTGGTGGGCACCTTAAACGAACACCGGCAGCCCCAGTGGATTGACCTGCACAACCTGCGCATCATCCGCTATGGAAGTGTGTATCACGTAGATTGTCACCTCACCGTACCCTGGTATTTCAACGTACATCAGGCGCACGAAGTAGTGGATCAGCTCAATGCCAAGGTGCTGGAACATTTTGGCACCAGCGTGGAGATGTTTGTTCATACCGATGGCTGCCTTCCGCAAAGTTGCGCCGTTTGCAGTGTTTCGCATTGCACGGAGCGGAAGCAGTCACAAAGTGGCACCGTGGTATGGGACATCCACAATATCACTGCGAACCGGAAGCATGGCCCGGATAGCCTGAACCCTTCGTGATTATCTCCGAGGAACTATACC
>JAGWYC010000019.1 GCA_018969565.1 Bacteroidota bacterium
ATAATTCCGGCTTTTATATCTTCTTCATTATCAGCCGCACCTCGGGTAATTACATAGGCATATATTCCCTGTCCTTTAATGGGATGTGGAAAGCCCACCACCGCGCTCTCCGCTACGGAAGGATGCTGGTTGATGGCGTTTTCTATTTCGGCCGTGCCCAGGCGATGCCCGCTCACATTAATCACATCATCCACCCGGCCAATGATTCGGTACATGCCGTCTGCGTCACGTTTGGCGCCGTCGCCGGTGAAGTAATAGCCCGGGAAGGCCGAGAAATAAGTCTGACGGCAGCGCTCGTGGTCGCCGTAGGTGGTACGGATGATGGATGGCCAGGGGAACTTCATGCACAGCAAGCCTTCGGCCTCGGGTTCGGTGCGTTCTGTTCCTTCTGGTGAAAGCAATACCGGCTGTACTCCGGGCAGGGGAAGTCCGGCATGGGCCGGCTTCATCGGACTCAATCCGCCGAGGCCGCTCAGCAGGATACCGCCCGTTTCGGTCTGCCACCAGGTATCTACCACCGGACAGCGGCCTTTCCCCACATGGGTATGGTACCAGTGCCAGGCTTCTTCATTGATGGGTTCTCCCACGGTTCCCAGCACCTTCAGGCTGTGCAAATTGTAGGAAAGCACGTGCTCGTCGCCGAAGGTCATGAGGGAGCGGATGGCCGTGGGTGCTGTGTAGAACTGGTTCACCCGGTACTTGTCGATGATCTGCCAGAAGCGCCCCGGGTCGGGATGGGTGGGGATGCCTTCGAACATCACCGAGGTGGCTCCGTTCAGCAAGGGGCCATAAACAATGTAGCTGTGGCCGGTAATCCATCCGATGTCTGCGGTGCAGAAAAACACGTCGCCGTCTTCATACTGAAACACATTCTGGAAAGTATATCCTGCATACACCATATAACCGCCGCACGTGTGCACCACGCCCTTCGGCTTCCCGGTGCTGCCGCTGGTATAGAGTATAAACAGCAGGTCCTCGCTGTCCATGGCTTCCGCAGGACAATCATCGCCCACGGTGTTCAGGGCTTCTTCAAGCAAAATATCGCGTCCGGCTTGCATGCTTACGGGCCAATGCGTGCGGCGGCTCATGATGACATATTGCACGCTGCTGCACTGTTCCAGGGCCTCATCCACTAATGCCTTGACCGGAATTTCCTTGTTGCCCCGATAGAGTCCGTCGCTGCATAACACGGCTTTGGCGCCGGCGTCGTTGATGCGGTCGGCCAGGCTCTGGGCGCTGAAGCCGGCAAATACCACGCTGTGGATGGCCCCGATGCGGGCACAGGCCAGCACCGCCACCGCGAGGTCGGGAATCATGGGCATGTAGATGCATACCCTGTCGCCCTTGCCGATGCCCTGTTGTTTCAGCACATTGGCATAGCGACATACACGGCGGTGCAGTTCGCGGTAGCTGATGAACTCAGGTTGGTCGCCCGGTTCATTCGGCTCCCAGATCAGGGCGGTCTGATCCCCGCGGGTTTCCAGGTGGCGGTCCAGGCAGTTTTCCGTGATGTTGAGGCTTCCACCGGTGAACCAGCGCACATTGGGCTCGCTGAAGTTCCATTCCAGCACCTGCTGCCAGGGTTTCTTCCACAGAAAAGAGGCCGCCACATCGCCCCAGAAGGCTTCCGGTTCGGCAACACTGCGAAGATACTGCGCCTGATATTCCTCGAAACTGCTGATGCGGCTCATGATCCTGATTTTGGCGGTGAAATTAAGTATAAGCCCTGTGCATTGTCTTCTTTTTGCGTGATTTGCTGCAGATGCGATTCACTGCACCCTGAAAAGTCTGTAAATTGCCTGTGTAAATTAATAAAGAATGAAATTCCAAATCTTCTTCGCCTTTGGTGCAGTGCTGTTGCTCTCTTCCTGCAAGCACGAACTGCCGGAATTAATTGATGACAGCGGACCTTGTCTGCCGGGAGTAGTGTACTTTAAGAATGATGTGCTGCCCATCCTGCAAAGCAACTGCGCCATGAGTGGCTGCCATGATGCGAAAACAGCTCGGGAAGGCATCCGGCTCACCGACTACGCCAACGTGATGCGCGCCGGTGTGGTGAAAGGAAGCAGCAGGGAGTCAGAATTGTATAAAGTGCTCATAGATAATAATCCCGGGGATATTATGCCGCCGCCACCCGCCTCGCTCACGGCTGATCAGATTAAGACCATCAAGGACTGGATTGACCAGGGCGCGAAGAATAATGCTTGTACCAGTTGTGATTCCAGCGGCACGGTCAGCTACTCCGCCAAAATTTGGCCGATCATCAACTCCGGCTGCACAGGCTGTCACGGTTATGGCAAGAATACCCAGCTCACTTCATACAGCGATGTAAAGGTGCAGGTGGACAATGGCAAATTGTCCGGTGCGCTGAACCATAAATCCGGTTTCCTGCCCATGCCGCAGGGCGGAGCTAAATGGACTGATTGCCAGCTGCGCATGCTGGATCGCTGGATTGCCGACGGAGCCCCGAATAATTAATCAAGGGATGAATACCAACTTCAGCCGATGGGCCTTCATTGCAGGCTTCTTGCTGCTCGTTGCAGCACTTCCTTCCTGCTACTATGACAATGAAGAGTTGTTGTACGGAAAAGGATCACCCTGCGATACCACCCAGGCACGCTACAGCCAGAAAGTGGCGGCCATCCTGCAAAGCAATTGCACGGGTTGCCACAATCAGGGCAATGCCAGCGGCTCCATTAAACTGGATGATTACACTTCGGTGAAAGCCTGCGCAAGCGGGGGCAGATTGCTTGGAGCCGTTCGCCAAACACCGGGATATGTAGCCATGCCTCCTTCCGGGAAATTATCCAATTGCGATTTGATGATTCTGGAGAAATGGGTGCGTGAGGGGGCGCAGAATAATTGAAATTCGGAATTTCAGGGGTGTTCCTGATGCTGTTTGCGGCAGGCCTGTCTGCGCAAGACGATGGCTTTGCCTGGCATGAACACGACGGATATAAAACCCGGGTAGCCACACGCCTGGTGAATACGCATTCCACCGAGCAACTGGCGAAGGGCGAGCTGGATTTTCGCATTCTGCACCGATTCGGCACTTTCGACGGAGGCTGGAACACCATGTTCGGGCTGGATCAGGCGCAGATGCGCATCGCATTTGACTACGGTATTTTGCCCTGGCTCAGCGCAGGTGTGGGCAGAAGTTCTTTCCAGAAGGAATACGACGGGTTTCTGAAGATGCGCCTGCTGAAACAACGCAATGGAAAAGGAACTCCGATTACCGTGACCTATGCCGCCGGCATGGTGCTGAATACCCTGAAATGGCAGCAACCGGCAAGGGAGAATTTCTTCTCCTCGCGGCTGTTTTATACCCATCAACTGTTAATCAGTCGTTATTTTGGGCGGGTGCTGATGCTGCAGGCAAGCCCGGGGCTGGTGCATCAGAATCTGGCCGCCGCGGCCGGAGACGCCAATGACATCCTGAGCATCGGTATGGGCGGACGCGTGGTGTTGAGTCCGAAGTTTACCTTGGTGGCAGATTATCAGTACATACCCTCCGGACAAACCGCCGCCGTGATGTATAAACCCTTGACCATCGGTCTGGACATTAATACCGGAGGCCATGTATTTCAACTGCATTGCTCCAATGCGGTGGGCATGAATGAAAAGGCCTTTATTACCCAGACCGGAAGCCCCTTCGGCGCCGGTTCCCTGCGCTTCGGCTTCAACCTGTCGCGGGTGTTTTGATTTTTGTAAGACGCTGACTATCAGCGCTTTACGCATATTAATCAACACTTAGTGTTAAATAGACACTTATTTAATTTTTTCCTATTTTTACGGCCTTAATCGATAGAAATTATGCTTCGAACGATACGATTGCATCAAGGTCTGCTCGGCTTGCTGCTTTTTTTGGGTGCGGGTAACCTGTTCGCACAGACCGCCTCGCTGGCGGGTAAAGTGACCGGCGACAAAGGGGAAGCGCTGTCCGGCGTGACCGTGCGCCTGAAAGGCACGAATAAATCGGTGGCCACCAACGAAAGCGGCACCTACCTGATTCAGGCACTTGCTGCGGGTACCTACACCGTGGTATTTTCTTCGGAGCAGATAGAAGCTTCTCAGGAAATCATCACCCTAAACGAGGGACAGAACCTGGTGTTGGACAAGCAGCTCAGTGCCAAATCGCTGGGTGCAGAGCCGGTGGTCATCATCGGCTATGGTCGCCAGAACCGCAGGGACGTAACCGGTTCCATTGCCCGTGTGGCAGGAAAGGAAATCGCCGAACTGCCCACGCCCAGCTTTGAGGCAGCCCTGCAAGGCAAAGCCCCCGGTGTTCAGGTGGTGGTGGGCAGCGGTATGGCGGGCTCCGCTTCGTTGATCCGCATCCGCGGTGTGGCTTCTATTTCTGCTGCCGGCGACCCGCTGTACGTGATTGACGGCATTCCGGTGTCGCAGGATTATTTCCTGAACCGCGCCAACGGAAGCAACTACGGCTCCGGTTTCAACAATAACCCGCTGGCTACCATCAACCCCGACGATATTGAATCGGTGGAAATCCTGAAGGATGCTGCCGCCACCAGTATTTACGGTTCACGCGGCGCCAATGGGGTAATCCTTATTACCACCAAACGCGCCCGGAAGAAGGGTCTGAAGTTCGATGTGTCCACCCGCTTTGGCATTTCCCAGCCGACGAAAAAGCCGCAGATGCTCAACGGCCCTGAATTCCTGCAGATGTATCAGGAGGCCTGGGAGAACGATGGCCGCACCGGTACCCCTGACCTGGGCCTCATCAACGTGAACATGACCTGGCAGGAAGCCCAGAAATACAATACCAACTGGGTGAACGACGTAATCCAAACCGGCTATAAGCAGAATTATAACATCACCGCCGGTTACACGAATAAATGGTTCGGCATGAAGTCCATTGTTACCTACGACAACAATGAATCATTCCTGGCCGGCAACAACTACCAGCGCCTGAGCGGCAGGGTGAATACCGATTACAAGCCTTTGAAGGGCCTGAACATCAGCCTGAGCAACTCCCTGAGCCGCGGCATTAACCGCAGGGTGGACGCCGCCTGGGCGGGTGGTCTGGGATCGGCTATGAGCACCATGCTGCCCATCTTCCCCAAAGAACCCCTGCTGAACAGCAATGGCATCGGCTACCGCACTCCGGTAGGACTGAGCACCATCCGCGACCTGAAAGACTGGCGCAGCATCGAGTTGCGCAGCATCAACAACCTGAACCTGAACTATGAGGTGACCGACGATATCACTCTGAACGGCAGCGCCAGCTATGATTATATGGACTACGGCGAATTCCTCTACGAGCCGCAGCAACTGATTCGCTACTACACGCCCAACTATATGCAAAACGGGGTAGCCAAGTGGTATCCCATCTGGACGGCCAATATGAACTATTACCTCACGGCCAACTGGAACAAGAAAATCACCCCCGACCACGGCGTGAATGTGATGCTCGGACATGAATATCAGCATTCCCGCACCACCAGTAAATCCGTGGAAAACCTGGATGCCACCGGGCCAACAGATAAGGTGGCCATTCCGGATACCGCTTTGCGCGCCTTTGGCAGAACACCTTATGAATGGGCTTTCCTGAGTTACTTCGGAAGGGCAAACTACAAGTTTAAGAACAAGTTCAACGTGCAGCTTACCGGTCGTGTGGACGGTTCTTCCCGCTTCGGACGCAACAACCGCTACGGATTCTTCCCCGCCGCCGCTGTGGGTTATATCCTGAGCGATGAGGAGTTCATCAAGCGCCACGACTGGATCAGCTTCCTGAAGGTGAAGGTGGGCATCGGCAAATCCGGAAATGCTTCCTTCGACAACTATGCGCGCTGGGGAACCATCACCCCCTCCGGCAACCTGCCGCAGTACAACGGGCAACCCATGCTGGCGCCGGCTCGACTGGAAAATCAGAATCTGCGCTGGGAAAGCACCCGCAACTTCGACGCCACCCTGGAAGGCAGCCTGTTCAAGAACCGCATCAGCTTTGAACTAACCTATTACGACAAATCCACCAAAGACGTTATCCTGGACGTGACCGTACCCCGCACCACCGGCTTCTACAGCATGTACGACAACGTGGGCGGCATCATCAACAGGGGCGTGGAGTTTGTGCTGAAAAGCAGGAACATCCAGCGCAAGAACTTCCAGTGGAACACCGATTTCAACATCGCACGCAACTACAACGAGATTACGAGCATCGGCGTGTACAGCGAAGACGCTGTTTCCGGCGGCACCAACGACACCCGCGTGGTGGTTGGGCATCCCGTGGGAACCAACTTCCTGGTGCGCTTCTCGCATATTGACAAGTCTACAGGTCTGCCGGTCTATCTGGATAAAGAAGGCAAGGAAACCATGAAGTGGGATCCGGCCAACCGAGTGCCGGTGGGCGATGTACTGCCAGATGCCATCGGAGCGCTGAACAACAGCTTCACCTATAAGAACTGGGATCTGGCAGCAAACATCTACTACAGCATCGGCGGCGACATCTACGAATCTTCCGCCAAGCGACAGCAGGGCGTGCAAACCGACTGGAACAGCGATACGAGGGTTTTTGACCGCTGGCAGCAGCCTGGCGATGATGCCAGATATCCCCGCCGTACACTTAGCACGTTCACCTATGGTTCTACCACACCCTGGATAAACACCACCCAGTGGCTGGAAGACGGTTCTTACGTGCGCCTGCGTTCATTGTCCATCGGGTACAGGCTTCCGGCTTCCGTGGCACGCAAGTACAATCTGGACGGCGCCCGTATCGCGTTTGTGGCCACCAACCTGCTCACCTGGACCCATTATAGCGGTCTGGACCCCGAAATCGCCCGCGACTTTGAAAGTCCCACCGACCGCAACATGAGCGGCAGCATTACCTACCTCACCGCGCCACAGGAGAAATCCTACAGCATTTCATTATCCGTTAACTTCTAATGCCGCGAACGATGAACTACATGATTTTGAAAAACCGCACCCTCGCCGCCGCACTGGCCATGTTCGCAATGGGCGCCTTCGTGGCAGGCTGCGACAAAATGATTGATACCCGCCCTGAGAACGAATTGCTGGTGGAGGACGCCGTGAAGAACAGCGCCGATCTGCAGAAACTGCTGAACGGCAGCTATAACGAAGTAGCCAATACCTACGGCGGATTCTGTCAGGTGGTATCGGAATTTATGGCCGACAACCTGAGCCTTCCGAACAACAATGACTACCGCGAGGTGTTCAACCATAATACCCTGTTCTTCAATACCACGCTGGGCTCCTTGTACGGCAACCTGTACCGCGCCATCTTCCGCGCCAACTTCGTGATGGAGAGTTTTCCGCTGGCTGCCGACCTGAATGAGGCCGACCGGAACCGCATGGAAGGGGAGGCCAAATTCATCCGTGCTATGTGCCATTTCACGGCCGTGCGCCTGTTTGCCCATCCTTGGGGATATTCAGCAGACAACAGCCACCCCGGTATTGGATTGGCCCTGAAGGCCGACCGCAAGCCGCTGGCTCGAGGCACTGTGGCTGATGCCTACACATCCATCATCAAGGACCTGAAGGATGCTGCCAACTTGCTTCCCGAGAACAATGGCAACTACGCCAATAAATACGCTGCGCAGGCGCTGCTTGCCGAAGTGTATTTCCAGCAGGGTGCATACAGCGATGCGGCGGCCCAGGCTTCTGCAGTCATCAACAGCGGCCCTTACATCTTTGCCGATACCCTGAACCGTTTCACGTCGAAAGGTGCTTCCGAGGCCATCTTCTCCATCATAAGCACCGGCATCAATGACAACAGGGGCGGAGGCTTCCGCGATAACTACTCACCCGGATTGCCGCTGTGCCAGGTGTCTCGGCAGTTTTTCAGCACCGTGAGCAGCGATACCGCCGACAAACGTCTGGCCTATTACGTGACCCTGAACAAGGGACAAGCCAACGAACTGGTGAAAACCAACCTGTATAATGCGCCCTTGTTTAACGTGCCCGTGCTGCACCTTACCAGGCTACACCTGATTCGTGCGGAGGCGCTGGCCAAAACCGGAACGGATCTGCCTACCGCCATTGCCGATGTGAACAAAATCGTGGGCCGCGCCTACAAAAACAACAACCGCATCCTGGCTGCCGGTTCCACCGCCACGCAAATTATTGAGGCTGCCCGCTACCAGCGTCGCATGGAGCTGATGTTCGAAGGCGACCGCATCCACGACCTGAAGCGCCTGGGCGCCGTGGAAAAGCAGACCATCGTGGTTCGCGGCCACAACTGGGACTGCAAAGGTTTCATCCTGCAATTCCCCATTTCAGACCAAACCAGCATCTTCCCGCTGAATCCAACAGGAGGATGTGATTAATCAACCAACATGAATATGAAAAATTTAATCTTGATAAGCATTGCAGTGTTGGCCACCGGACTGGCTTCCTGCAAGAAAGAAAAAAAGAAAATCGGCGAGCCGGCCAGCAAACTGGAAGGCATCAATGCCAATTGGGTGCTCACCCGGGTAGATCAGATTGATGTGACCAAAACCCTGGCCTTTGTAGAAAGCGATACCCTGCTGGAAGTGACGGAGGTTTTCGCCGGTAGCAATCCAATGACGCTGGATATTAAATCTGCGGATTTCACCTATGCCATTACACCCGGAACAACGTATAACCTGTTCCCCAAGGCGAGCGGCAGTTGGAAATTCGATGATGTGCTGTACCCCTCGCGTGTCATTTTTGATGCATCCACCGCAGAAGAGCTGAGCATGAAACTGCTTCGCCCTGTGCGCCCGCAGGATCCCAACCTGGTGCTGAAACTCGACAAACGCTGCAATGGAAAACGCACCACCAGCTATCACCTTTGGTTCACCCGTAAATCTTAAGCAACATGAACAGGATAATACTCAGCGCCGCTTTTTTTGCCTTTGGAAGCATTGCGGCCACAGCCCAGAAAGCCTGGATTACGCCGGATCCCATCAATCCGGACGACTCCATCACCATCTGGGTGGATATCAAGAAATGCGACTGCCAGCGCCTGGTGGGCAGCACCGAGCCATTGTATATCTGGACCTGGTCTCCCAAAGACCGTGCGGCTTCCGACCCCACCTTCAACGGACAATGGGGCAACAGCAACGAAGTGCTGAAGATGACCCCAGCCGGCAACGATGTATGGTACTTCCGTATGGTTCCTACCAAGTTTTATGGTGTCACTGCTGGTGAAATCTACGACAAAGGCTTCATGCTGCTCGTAAAAAAGAAGGATGGAACCGGGGCCGGTGGCGGAGGTTGTAATGAAGATAAAACCGAAGACCTCACCATTAAAGTGGAGCGCCCCAAAACCCAGGCACAGAAAGTGTCCAGTTTTCCGCAAACCCTGAAAATGGACACCGTTCCTACCAGCAGCAACGATGTGTTTACCCTGGTGTACAACAACAACATGGAGGAAAAGGTATCCATGAAGGGCGTGAAGGATTTGTATGTATTTGTTCAGGGTTTGGGCACAGATGGGCTGACCTATCAGATTGCCTCCATTCTGCAAACCGGCAACAATCCCCAGTTGGTTATGAAGGAGAAATCGCCCGGCCTGTTCATTTACCAGATGCGTCCCCAGGTGTTTTTCCCCACGCTTCCCGCAGGTGTGAAGATTAAAACCCTGAAATGCCAGATTGTGCGCAAGGACATCGGCAGCAGCGATGATACCGTTGATGGAACCTTTCAGTTCCATTTCAGCAATACCTGCGATTAACCTAAAGATATTTCAGCAAAAAGCAGAAAAGAGCCGCCTTCGGGCGGTTCTTTTTTTTGTGTGACTTCGGTTCGGCGTTCAGCGCTGCGAAACAATTAATTTTGCCCCATGAGTAATGCTGAAGCAGAACACGTTTCGTGCCTGATTATCGGTTCAGGTCCTGCAGGTTATACCGCAGCCATCTACGCGGCACGTGCCGATATGAAGCCAGTTTTATACGAAGGTTTACAGCCCGGCGGGCAATTGACCATCACTACCGATGTAGAGAACTATCCCGGATTTCCGGATGGTGTGATGGGCCCTGAAATGATGGATTTATTCAAGAAACAGGCTGAGCGCCTGGGCACAGATATTCGCTACGGGATGGTTACAGAAGTTGATTTCAGCAAGGGGGCACCACACAAGGTTGTAGTTGACGGTAACAAGGAAATTATTGCAGAAACAGTAATCATCGCCACCGGTGCCAGCGCCAAATGGCTGGGTCTGCCCAGTGAACAGCGCCTGAACGGCAGCGGCGTGAGTGCCTGTGCGGTTTGCGATGGCTTCTTCTACCGTGGCCAGGATGTGGCCATCGTAGGCGCCGGTGATACGGCCTGTGAGGAAGCCAGCTACCTGGCTAAAATATGCAGCAAGGTGTACATGATTGTGCGCAAGGACCATTTCCGCGCCAGTAAGGCCATGCAGCAGCGTGTGCTGCAAACCCCCAACATCGAAGTGCTGTTCAATTCCGAAACCGATGAAGTACTCGGCGACAAAATGGTAGAGGCGGTTCGTGTAAAGAACTCTGTGACCGGTGAAATGCGGGAGTTATCGGTAAAAGGCTTTTTCGTGGCCATCGGGCATACACCCAACACAGGCATATTCCGCAATTTCCTGGATATGGACGAGCAGGGTTATATCATGACCCGTCCGGGAAGCACCTACACCAATGTTGAAGGTGTTTTCTGCTGCGGCGATGCACAGGATAAAACCTACCGTCAGGCGGTAACTGCCGCAGGCAGCGGCTGTATGGCCGCACTCGATGCCGAGCGCTGGCATGGTGCCAGAATGGCTGGTCTGCCGGTACACTAAGAAATACGTTTTTATGCTGAAGCGCATCCTCATTCCAGTGCTGTATTGTTTGTGCCAGGGCCGGGAACTGGGTGCGCAAGTATTGCTGCAATCACCACCGCCGATTGCCAATGAGCCCAGCATGGCCATTAATCCCCTGAATCCGCAACAGCGCTTGCTGGGCGCCAATGTGAACCTGATTCTCGGCAGCGAAGACGGTGGCCAAAGCTGGCAAACGCGTGATGTCAAGTCTTCTTTTGGTTTTTATGGAGACCCGGTGCTGCTATGCGACAAAAAAGGCAATTACTATTTGTGTCACCTCGCAAAAAACAGCAAACTGTTATGGCCCGAATGGTTTGACCGCATTGTGGTGCAACGCTCCACCGATGGAGGCAAGACCTTCAATGATGGCACGGGTGTGGGATGGACTCCGGGGAAAGTCCAGGATAAGCCGTGGATGGCTTTGGATGAAATGAACAGAAGTCCGTATAAAGGCAGGTTGTATCTGGCCTGGACTGAGTTTGATCGCTATGGAAGTAAAAGTCCGGCAGATTCTTCCCGCATTCGTTTTGCTTACAGCGATAATGGAGGAGATACCTTCTCCGTTCCGGTGGTGGTTTCGGATACACTGGGCGACTGCGCTGACGGCGACAATACAGTAGAAGGAGCAACCATGGCGGTGAATCGCGATGGTGTGGTCTTTTTGTGCTGGGCGGCACGCAACAGGATTTATCTGGATAAAAGCAGCGACGGTGGCAAAACCTGGGGAACAGACCAAATCATTGCCATTCAGCACGATGGCTGGGAACAGGATTTCTCCGGTGTGATGCGCGCCAATGGCATGCCATTTATCACAGCGGATGCAAACGGAGGTATCTATATAGTCTGGAGTGACCGGATGATTTTGAGGGAAAGGAATGGGCAGGGTACAGGCGATTGCGATGTGTTTTATCGTTACTCAAAGAACGGAGGGCAGGATTGGGGACCGTTGCAGCGCCTGAACAACGATGGGAGCAGCGGCACCGATCAGTATATGCCCCATCTCTGCGCCGACCCGAGCAACGGCAAGGCCTATGTGCTCTTTTACGACCGCAGGCATTCATCGGAGAATATCTTTATGGATGTGTATCTGGCAGAACTGAAAAATGGTAAAATGATGCGTCAGGTCAGGGTAACCAATGTCGCTACACCACCTGCCGGAAAAGAAGAATTCTTCGGAGACTACATTTCCGTAGCAGCCGCAGGAAAGCAGATTGGCACAGCCTATACGGTGCTTCGTGAAGGGGTGGCCACCGTGGAAACAAGGAATTTTCGCAGCAAGGATCTTTCGGCTCGTGAAGCGTTCATACCTCAACCTTATCTGGATGTGTACATGGAAAAGCGCAGCGAGCACTTCTACATTCATTACGCCTACCCGGGCGTGAAAGGATTTTCACTTCGCCTGTACCGGATGAACGAACTGGTATATACCCAGGGTTTCAACAGGCCATTTCGGCAGGAAGGCGATGTGCTGCTGCCCAGAAACCGTTTCCGCAAAGGACTTTACGAGGCGGTGATGGAATCCAACCTGGGTAAAATCAGCTACCGTTTCTACCTGGATTAAAGCAAGTCGGGAAGCACTCGCAGTCCCGGTTTTCCAAACGCGGCAGCGGGTATAAATCAATCTTTGCTTTTTTGTTGCACTCAGGCTTATTTTGCGCACCTTTAGCGATATGGCAGTAATTACCAAGTTGCGCAATTCCGGATGGGTGGTCATCGTAGTCATCGTGGCCCTGATTCTGTTTGTTGTAAGCGACCTTTTAACCAGTTCCGGCAGTACTTCGGGTCCTGCGGATAATTCCATTGCCGTGATGAATGGCGTGAAAGTGAGCATTGACGAGTTCAATCAGTTGAACGCCGAAAATGAAAAAAACTACATGCAGAACACCGGGCAGAAGGAGTTGAATGATCAGATTCGCGAGTACATCCGCGGGGTAACCTGGGGTCAGCTCGTTCAGAAATATGTTACCGAGGAGGAATATCGCCGCGCCGGTCTGACCATCGGTGAAGATGAATGGGCAGAACTGCTTCTGGGCAAGAATCCGCATCAACTGGTGAAACAGTATTTTTCTGATGAAAAGGGTGCCTTTTCACCAAAAACCGTTCGCGACTTCCTGAATAATCAATACCAGAACTCTCCGCTGGCCCAGGAATTTATGAACAACCTGAAGCGCCAGATTGAATCAGAAGTGCTGCGCGAGCGCTACCTCAACTACCTCAGCAAGTGTAACTATTACACCAAAACATACCTGAAGCAGGATTATATCAGCAGCAACAGAACGGTGAACGGCAAGGTGGTAACACTCAGCCTGAACAGTATCCCCGACAAGGATATCAAGGTGACGGATGAAGATCTGGAAGCCTACCTGCGTGAGCATAAAGAAGAATATAAACAGGAAGAATCCCGTGACCTGGAATATGTGGTTTGGGATATTAACCCTACCAGTGCCGATACCGCGGAAAATCTGCGTGCCGCGTTGACCGTGGCGGATAACTTCCGCGCCAACAAGCCGGATACCAATGACAGCCGCGTAGAGAACAAATGGGTTGCACCCGGAACTATGCCTGCTGCGATTGAGAACTCTGTGATTGCTGCTCCGGAAGGTGAAGTGGTAGGTCCGGTGTACAACGACGGTGCTTTCTACGTTTATGTGAAGGTGGCTCAGAAAGCAGATACCCTCACGCGCTACAATGTTTCCCAAATCACCATTTCGCCCAATGCATCCAATATCCCCGATTCTGCAGCGGCTCAGAAGCTGGCTGGAGAACTGCTGGGTAAGGCGCGTGGCGGTGAAGATTTCGCTAAACTGGCTACTGCCAACAGCACAGATTACGCTACTTCTTCTAATGGAGGCGCTCTGGGCTGGAGAACATCAAACGAAATTAAAACCCAATACGGTCCTGCCTTTGAAAAGGCCGCCGCTTCCTTGCCATCCGGCGGAATTACCCTGGTAAGAGGAAATAATGGTGCATGGCATATCATTAAAGCTGTTTCAGCACCCAATAACCAGGTATATAAGTTTGCGTCCAGCAAACAAACGGTTACCCCCGGCAGCAAAACCATTGACAGCATTTCCCGTATCAGCAATCAGTTCCGTTCCGGTTTGAATGAAGAAGACGAGAAGGCATTCGAAAAACAAATCGAAAAACAAAACCTGAACCCACGTGTGGCAAAAGACCTGAAACCCGGCGATCGTGGAATCCCCGGTGCTGAGTCAGCTTCCGAAGTAGTTCGCTGGGCTTTTGACGAAGAAACTGCGGAAGGGGCTATTTCTCCTGTATTCAACAGCGGCAGCCGCCAGATTGTGGCCCGCCTCACCACCCTGAAGAAAGAAGGTTACGCCCGTGTGAAGGATGTTCGTGAGCGCATTGAACCCTTGGTGCGTAACGAAAAGAAAGGGGAGAAACTGAAAGAAAAGATGGAAACCGCTATGAAGGGTGTAAAAACCATGGAAGAGCTGGCCATCAAACTGCAAACCATTGCACAGCCTGTAGAAAACCAGAATTTCTCCAACGGTTCACTGCCCTTTGTAGGTTCCGATCAGCGCATCATTGGTGCCCTGTTTGGTCTGAAGGAAAAAGTGATGAGCAAGCCCATTATCGGCATGACTGGTGTAACTGTGATTTACCTCGACAAGGTGAACAACGTGGAAGCACCCAAAACCGGTCTGGATAGCCGTCGCATGATGCTGGATATGCAAAACTCTTCTCAGCAGATTGAAGGCAAATTAACTGAAGCCATGCGCAAGATTGCAGGCATCAAGGATTACCGTTATAAGTTCTTCTGAGGAATAACCTCTGCCCCATTAAAAAAGCCGCGTCAAGCGGCTTTTTTAATGGGATTTTTTGTCTTTATCAACCGTTCTCAGGGCGCATCTGCGGGAAGAACAGCACTTCCTGGATGCTCTGCTGATTGGTGAGCAGCATGGCCAGACGGTCAATGCCGATGCCCAGACCCGCTGTGGGCGGCATGCCATATTCCAAAGCGCGAAGGAAGTCGTGGTCCATGGCCATGGCCTCTTCATCGCCACGTGCGGCCAGTTTCAACTGCTCCTCAAAGCGCTCAAACTGATCCATGGGGTCGTTTAGTTCGGTATAGGCGTTGGCCAGTTCTTTGCCGTTTACATACAGCTCAAAGCGCTCAACCAGTCCATCTTTTTCGCGGTGTTTCTTGGTTAATGGGCTGAGTTCCAAGGGGTAATCAAGGATAAACGTGGGCTGTATCAGGTTTTTTTCCACCTTCTCACTGAACAGTTCATCAATAATTTTACCAGCGCCCATTTTGGGATCCAGTTCCACACCCAGTGTTGCGGCAGTGGCGCGCAGCGCTGCTTCATCCATGCCGCTGATGTCCACCCCGGCGTATTCCATAATGGCATCGTGCATGGTCATGCGGCGGAAGGGACGCTGAAAGGATATTTCGTGCACACCGCAGGTTACGGTTGCGCTGCCGTTCACATCTACAGCGGCTTTTTCCAGCATCTCCTCGGTGAAATCCATCATCCAATGGTAATCTTTATAAGCCACGTATATTTCAAGGCCGGTAAACTCCGGATTGTGTGTGCGATCAATACCTTCATTCCTGAAGTTCTTGGCAAACTCGTAAACGCCTTCAAAACCGCCCACAATGAGGCGCTTCAGATATAACTCGTTTGCAATCCTTAAATACAGGGGGATATCCAGGGCGTTGTGGTGGGTGGCGAAGGGCCTTGCGGCAGCGCCGCCATGCACAGGCTGAAGAATGGGCGTTTCCACTTCCAGATAGCCCTTGCTGTTGAACAGGTCGCGCAGGCTTTGAACGATTCTGCTGCGCTTGATGAAGGTTTCACGGATTCCGGGGTTCACCACGAGGTCCACATAGCGCATGCGATGACGGGCTTCCGGATCGGTGAAGGCATCGAATACCACCCCATCTTTTTCTTTGGGTAAAGGAAGTGGATTCAGACACTTACTCAAGAGGCGCAGACTGCGCACATGAATAGAAGTTTCGCCGGTCTGGGTGGTGAATACATGCCCCTGAATACCTATAATGTCACCAATATCCATGAGCTTCTTGAACACTTCGTTGTAGAAGGTTTTGTCTTCTTCCGGACATATTTCATCTCGGTTGATATACAATTGCACTCTTCCGGTAGCATCCTGCAGGTCGGCAAAAGATGCCTTCCCCATAATCCTTCGGGTCATGAGTCTTCCCGCCAGAGTCACATAGTCAAAACCGGGCTTTCCCGCCTCGTAGTTGGCATGGATGTATGCCGCCGTACAATTTACGTCGAAGCCTTCCGCCGGATAGGGTTCTATACCTAATTCACGAAGTCTGCCCAGCGATTGTCTGCGCAGTAACTGTTGTTCATTCAATTCCATGGATAACCCTGCAAATATACTGTCTGCGAAAGGGCTGTAGGGGCCTGAACAGGCTTGAATGGGATATTTGGTTAAATTCGTAGTTCCATGCGCAGGCAGAATCTGCTTTTTCTTTTGTGTATGTGCCTTTTGGGAACCTTAGAGGCTCAGGGTAGTTTTATGCCTAACAAAGGACAGTGGCAGGGTGATTATGCTTATCGTGCAGTGTTGAATGGCGGCAGCTTTTTTGCCCGAAACGATGGCTGGACGATCAGTTTACGCAACAGCGACGACCACCATGCTGCTTGGTCCCATTTTCACCGGCTGAAGCGCTTTGATACTACATTTCGTGTGCGACGTCATGCCCTGCGCATCACCCTGAAAGGATGCTCGCCTTCGTTGCCTGTGGCGCTTCAACAGGGCGAAGCGCGATATCATTATTTCCTGGGGAACGATCCTGCCCGTTGGAAATCAGATTTGCGCGCTGCGGAGCGTTTGCGATGGAAGCATATATACCCCGGTATAGACCTCGAATATGATGCGCTTTCCGGTTTTCCCCGCAGCACCTGGATGCTGGAACCCGGCGCCGACCCCGCGCAAATTCAGATGTTGTATGAGGGACAGGACGGAATCTGGCTCGACGAACAAGGAGCCCTGCGCATACGCAGCAGTCTGGGGGACTGGATCGAAACGGCACCCCTGGCCTGGCAAATTCGCTACGGAGATACCATTCCGATACCTGCCCGATTCATCACCAACGGACAAACCGTTTCTTTTTCCCTGGGAAGCTATGACCGCAGCCTGCCGCTGGTGATTGACCCCACTTTGGTGTTTAGCACATACAGCGGCTCCAGAGGAGATAACTTCGGATTTACGGCCACTTA
>JAGWYC010000288.1 GCA_018969565.1 Bacteroidota bacterium
GAGGGGTAAAAATCAAAATGGCAAAATTCAGTCTGCTAAACCCTTGATAATCTTCACATTAACTGTTCAATAAAAAACGTTTTGGACAGCAGTGATCTGACAATCAAGATTTAACGGTTGTATTATTCCTTTTTCTGCATTTCCGTGTATGCTCATGAACGTTTGAAGATTTAAGGCGTTGCCTAAGTGAATCTTCACATTTCGACTACGGTCATGTACACGCAGTATTTTAGCCTTCCTGATGATGAAGTGCATTCAAGTCATCCTGGGCCAGTTACCCTGACTGCCCCCTCCCGTAGTTCGACAAGCTCCCCTAGCAAACTGCCATGCAGCCCGTTAGGGGCAGGCACTATAACAAAAACCAAAAAATCCTACCGCGCCTGAAGCAATTCCAGCAGCCTGGTTGCCAATCTGTTGCGGTCCTCCCATCGGATCATACCCAACAGTTTTCCCTGCCGCACAATACAGGCGTAGGGAATTTCTTTGATGGATGGAAGCACCGCAGGGAAGCCCTTATGGAGCCAGTCGCCTGAAATGCCCTGTCCCCGGTAATACAGAGATGAGGAATCAAAACGCATCTGGTCGAGCAGCCTGGCCATGCGGGGTACAAAAATCCGGCTTTCCTGACTTACAGCATCAGCAGAGATGTAAACCTGACAACTGCCCTTGAACGTGCGCAATAATCTCAGTGTTTGTGAATCTGCCTGGAGCGGATGATACGCATCTGAAAAATTGGAAATGAACATATCTGCCTGCGACGGCTTTCCATGATCGGCGGTATCCACATTGGCCGCAATAAAACCCATCAGGCGGTACAGATTATCGGACGACGGATAATCATGCTCGCTCCATCGGTCTTCGGGATTGGCGTCATGGGTATGGATTTCGGCATCATCATCCCGGTGCTGTTCCTGGTTTAAATGAGGTGCTGAACGAAACCAGCCGCAGGCCGGCAACAGGGAAACCAGCACACAGCATAGCATGAATTTCTGAAAAAGGGATGTGTTCACGAAAAGGCTTTTCATGGAAATGTCGATGTTAATTTAGTGAGGCTTTGATGGCTTCCAGCGCCAGGTCCACCTGTTCCCGATTCAGCACCAGCGGAGGCGACATACGCACCGTATGCTCATGGGTCTGCTTGCACAGCAGGCCTTCCTGCATGAGGCGTTCGCACCAGCTTCGGGCGTTCATGCCCAACAGCCCTGAATCTACATCCACAGCGCTCATCAGCCCCCTGCCCCTGATTCCGCTCAGACCCGGAATATTCAATGACTGAAGTCCGCTGCGCAGCCATTCGCCCATGGCCCTGGCATTTTCGGAAAGTTGTTCGTCTTTGATGATTTGCAGGGCTTCCACGGCCAGAGCGCAGGCGAGCGGATTTCCTCCAAACGTGCTGCCGTGCTGACCCGGCTTCAGGGTATTCATCACTTCATGGCTGCTGAGTACGGCTGAAACTGGCATCATGCCCCCGGACAAAGCCTTGCCCAGCAACAGGATATCGGGCTTTACGCCTTCGTGGTCGCAGGCCAGCAGCGTGCCGGTACGGCCAAGTCCCGTTTGTATTTCGTCGGCAATAAACAGGGCCCCGTACTTGGAACACAGCGCCCGCACTCCGGCCAGATAACCTTCGTCAGGAATAATCACACCGGCTTCGCCCTGTATAGGTTCCACCATGAATGCCGCCACATCGCCATCGCTGAGGGCCGCTTCCAGCATTTCGAGGTCATTGTATGGAACCACATCAAAACCCGGCACGTAAGGACCGAAGTTGGTATAGCTGTCGGGATCGGTGCTGGAACTTACCGCCGCCAGGGTTCGTCCCCAGAAATTACCTTCCGCAAAGACCACCCTGGCCTTATTGGGCGCTACCCCCTTCACTTCATAGGCCCACTTTCGCGCCAGCTTGATGGCGGTTTCACCGGCTTCCACGCCGGTATTCATGGGCAGCACCCGGTCGTAGCCGAAATAGTTGCAGATGAATGCCTCATACGCGCCGAGCAAATCGTTGTGAAAGGCGCGCGAGGTGAGGGTCAGCCGGGCTGCCTGTTCCTGCATGACCGCCACCAGCCTGGGATGGCAATGACCTTGGTTCACGGCGCTATAGGCAGCCAGGAAGTCAAGGTAGCGCTTGCCGTCCACATCCCAGAGCCAGGCTCCCTCACCGCGGGTCAGCACCACCGGCAAAGGGTGGTAGTTATGCGCCCCGTATTGGTCTTCCAGCGCCATGGATTCTTGTGCAGTCAACGGATTTCGACGGATCAAGGCATTCATGGTGCAAAGGTACGAATGCCTTTTTAGTCAAAACCGACTGAATATGATTCCTGTTTATGGCTCCACCCCAATCAGCTCCAACTGTTCACCCGTTCCGGGAATGTGAACGTACAGCAGCAAAGGATTGGCTGCACAGGGGATGAACCCGGCCCGGCCTCCGGGAAATCTGAATTCACAGGCATCAACAGCAGCATGTAAATCTTTTATCTGCAGTCCATAACGGCTGGTGCAGGGAACATCTTCCCCGCCACTCAAGAAACATATCTCCTCCTGTTCGTAGCTGCTCAGCAACAGTACTGTGGATTTACCGCTCAACAAACCCTGCAACATATCGCGCCGCAGCCAGAATAACTGGCAGGATCCACTGAAGTCCGCAGGGCGCGGACGACAATAAAAATCCGGCATCAACCACAGCACCGCCTCGGATGAGTAAGGATCAAGCTCGGCATTCAGCATTCCGTAGCGCCGCATAGTATCAGCGCCC
>JAGWYC010000289.1 GCA_018969565.1 Bacteroidota bacterium
GGTACCGTTAAAGTTCTTCTTAGGCTCTGTAGCGCGTATTGATTGTCCGAGGAATACGCGCACTGAAACGTTGCCTTCACTTACTTCAACCACCAACCTAAGGCTATCAAACACATATTGAGTGCGGTTTGGGGCTTCGATGCTGCGGTTGGCTCCACCTAACGCGCTCAGCACATCAGTGTATTTGGATTTGCTGTTGAATGAGGTACCATTCATAGACCAGGTTTTGGCCGAAGGGTCCACTTCAATAGCCATTTGCGCTTGGGCCGACGTAGCGCAAGCCATAGCCAGACATGCCAGCGTGGTGTAGATAAAGATCTTCATAACGAGTTATTGGCAATAAACTGGTCTATTTTTTCTTCTGTAAGATGTTCGTGATAATGTTCACCAACCTGCATCATCGGTGCATAACCACAGGCGCCAAGACATTCCACGGTTTTCAGGGTAAAACGGCCATCCGGAGTGGTTTCTCCGTCTTTAATACCGAGTTTGTGCTCTATATAAGCCACGATTTTCTCTGCGCCTTCAATCATACAGGGGCCGGTGCGGCAAACTTCCAGTTTGACCTTCCCTACAGGCTTGGTATCGTACATGGAATAAAAAGTGGCCACTTCATATACTTCGACCGGTTGTATATGGAGCAAACGCGCCACGTAATCCATTGCCGGCACGCTGAGCCATCCAAACTCCAATTGCGCGAGGTGCAATACCCTTAAGAGTGCACTTTTCTGCTTCCCTTCCGGGTATTGGGCGGTAATAGTTCCAATCAGCTTCAGTGTTTCTTCACTGAACTGCGGATGGTTTTCCGGGTTATTCATTTGATCAGGCATCGAGTTCTCCTGCAATTACATTCATGCTGCTCATGGTCAAAACGGCATCGCTCAACAAGCTGCCCTGAATCATTTCCGGGTAAGCCTGATAGTAGATGAAGCAAGGCCTGCGGAAATGAAGACGGTATGGAGTTCTGCCACCATCGCTGATGAGGTAGTACCCCAATTCGCCATTAGCACCTTCCACGGCGTGGTAAACTTCTCCCGCAGGAATGGGTGTTTCGCCCATAACAATCTTAAAGTGATATATCAGCGCTTCCATGCTTTTATACACTTCGTCCTTAGGTGGCAGGTAATAATCGGGTACCTCGGTATAGTGTTTTCCTGCGGGCATATTGTTCAGCGCCTGCCTGATAATGCTCAGACTCTCGCGGATTTCATGCTGGCGCACCATGAAGCGGTCATAAGTATCGCCATCCTTTCCAATCGGGATATTGAACTCGAAATCCTCGTAGCTGCTGTATGGGTTCATCACGCGGACATCATAATCCACGCCGGCGGCGCGAAGATTAGGTCCGGTAAACCCATAGTTCAGCGCACGTTCTGCGGTGATGGGGCCTGCTTTTATCACCCGATCCATAAAAATCCTGTTGCGGGTAATCAGGCTGTCGAATTCATCGAAGCGCTTAGGGAACGTTTTCAGGAAATCATCCAGTTTCCTTTTGAAATCTTCAGGGAAGTCACGTTCGAAACCGCCGATGCGTCCAATGTTTGTTGTAAGTCGTGCACCACAGACCGCTTCAAACATTTCATAAATACGTTCGCGTTCCTGGAACATATAGGTGAACCCTGTTAAAGCGCCGGTATCTACCCCGATTACACTATTGCAAACCAGATGGTCGGCGATACGCGCCAATTCCATGATGATGACACGCATGTACTCCACCCTTTTGGAAACCTCAATACCGGCCAGCTTTTCAACTGTCATGTGCCAGCCCATATTATTGATGGGCGAAGAACAATAGTTCAGGCGGTCAGTTATGGGCGTAATCTGATTGTACGGGCGTCTTTCCGCCAGTTTTTCAAAAGCCCGGTGTATGTAGCCAATGGTGGGTTCTGCTTCCAGAATACGTTCACCATCCACTTTCAGCACATTTTGGAATACCCCGTGCGTGGCAGGGTGTGTTGGGCCCAGATTCAGTACGGCTATCTCGCCGTCAATGGTTTCTGAGCTGACCAGTTGGCCTGTGTTGCGTATGTTCAGTTCACTCATCGTCCGAAGAAGCGATCATCTTTGTCATTTCTGGTTTCATCTTCCAGCGCGTATTCCTTGCGGAGCGGGAAATAATCCATGCTGTCCACATTGAGAATTCGGCGAAGGTCCGGGTGTCCGGTAAATTGCACCCCGTAGAAATCATAAGTTTCCCTTTCCATCCAGTTCGCAGCACTGTACAGTTTTGTGGCTGAAGCAATTTCCGGATTGCTGATGGGGAGAAATGCTTTGATTCTCAGTCGGATATTGAGCACCATGCTATGCACGTGATAAACCACAGCGATTTCGCGTCCCGGGTCTTCAGGGTAATGCACTGCGCAGAGGTCTGTGAGGAAATCCATCCGCAATTCCTCATGTTCTTTCAAGAAAGAAAGTACATCAATAATGCGGTTGGAAGGCACCTCCACGGTGAGCAGGCCATAGGGTTCCGAGGCAGAAAGCACCTCTGCTCCAAATCTTTGCTGCAGGGCGTCGAGTACCAGTTGATTTTGGTTATTGCTCATACGCTCAGGTAAGGTTATAGCTTTCGAGCATGCGTTTGTATTCTTCGGAATGGCGGCGTCTCAGGCTTTCGTTTTTGGCGAGCTCCTGAATTTTCATTACACCTTCGATAATTTGTTCCGGACGCGGCGGGCAACCTGGCACGTAAACATCCACCGGTATAATACGGTCAATGCCTTGTAGTAC
>JAGWYC010000290.1 GCA_018969565.1 Bacteroidota bacterium
ACAAAGTGGTTAAGATGGTGCTCGAAACGAAAAATGGATGTAAAGACAGCGTTACTCATGTTTATCGCGTGAAAGCCAGAGTTTATGTCGGTTTCAGGGTTAATGCACCCTGCTTCCCTGCCATAACTGAATTCCGTGATTCGGCCAGCACTTCAGCAAGCCCTATTGTAAGCAGGATTTGGGACTTCGGCGATATGAACGGAGGTAATGGTGATTCGGTAGATCATCAGTATATGAGCGCCGGAACATACAGTGTATTGTACGTGGTGACTAATTCTGAAGGCTGCGCGGATTCCATGCGCCGCTCTGTGCCCATTACCGCAACACCGACCATTTCCATTATCGCGGGCACCAATAATCCATTTTGCATCGGCGATTCGTTGCTGGTCAGCGTCAACGGCGGAACTTCTGTAATGTGGCTGCACGACAACAGCACCAGCCGCTCACGTTATTTCCGGACAAAAGGCCTGTTCCGTGTGCGTGCGTACAATGGACCGCAGTGTTATGTAGAAGACAGTATCCTTGTAAAAACACATCCTCTTGCGAAGATTTCCGCAGGACCGGACACGCTGGTGCTTAAAGGACGCACCCTGAATCTCAGCGGCAGCGGAGGCGTGAGCTATAACTGGAAACCCGCTTCTGCAGTTGATGATACAGCCAAACAGAACCCCAGAATCCGTCCCCTGATTCAGACCACGTTCTACCTGCAGGCAACAGACAGCAATGGTTGTATCGGCTATGATACCGTGCTGGTGGACATCAGGGAACCCGGATTCATCCGCCTTCCAAACCTGATTACGCCCAACGGTGACAAGAAAAATGATGTTTGGGATTTGAAAGAATTGCCGATGGCGGATTTGTGTTCCGTGCGCATTTACAATAATGAAGGCGTGCTGGTGTTCAGCGCTTCAAACTACAATAACGACTGGGACGGGATGTTCCGCGGTAAGAAATTGCCGGAAGGCGTGTATTTCTATCAGTTAGAATGCCCGTTTGAACCCGAGCCCTATAAAGGCTATATCCAGATAATCAGGTAATTATTCAGGAGGAAAACCAGTGAAAAAGTTAGCAGTAATAACAGCATTATGGATTTTGGCCGGATCAGTTCAGGCTCAAAGTACCACCAGGTTTGACCAGTTCAGCCTGGAACCTTCCATGGTTTCCCCGGCGGCCATTAACAGCCGAGGGCTGGGCAGCGTAAGCCTCTTTTACAACCACATGTACGGAAATATTCCGGGAACACCGGAGAATATGTCTTTGAATGTGGCGGTACCGGTGGCCTATAAAAAAGTGGGTTTTGGAATTCAGTTTACTCAGGAAAAAATTGGTTTTTCCAACTTGCAGAACTGGAATGCTTCGTACGTATATACTGTGCAGTTAAGCGACCGTTCAAACCTGCATCTGGGAATGGCATTGGGAATGTTGAATCAGAAATTTGATCTGTCCAAAGCCATCTACAACGACCCTGATGATGCGGTAATCGAAGCCATACTGTTAGGCACGAGAACCAATCGCCTGGATATGCGTGCTTCGGCTATGTTTCAAACCGGAGACTTCAAAATAGGTATTTCCGGAAGCCGATTTGTAAAGCCCCGCTTTGATTATAACTACTTCCGGTACCGCAGCGATTATCAGTTACAGTCCATCGTGAATGCGCTGGTGATGCACAAAATCCGGCTGGGACTTGAATTCAGTATTGAACCTTCTGTGCTGGTTACATTCTATGATTTGGCAGACCCTCGTATCCAGGCCAACGCGATGTGTAACTATCGCGATAAAATCTGGGCAGGGCCGGTATTTACCGATAACAGGCTTGGCGGTGCCATGGCCGGAATGAATATCCGCGATGTGTTCCGCGTGGGTTATTCTTTTGTGGCCCCCATGACTTCAGTAAACACCCAATTAGGTGCTACCCACGAATTATTTACTTCTTTTTCATTGGGTTATGCCAAGGTGCCACCTGCCGGCAACGATGGCGGAGCTGCAGTTACGCCACGAGTTGTGGATACTCCTCAGGTAGCAGAAGTTGCAACGCCAAAACCGGTAGTACCAAAACCGGCTCCGGCACCCAAAAAGCGCGATACCGTTATGGTGAACAGCTTTGACGAAATGAAGATGCTGCGCCCCGGAATTGATACCTCAACCATGATGTTTCCGGCAATGAGCCTCAGTAAACCGGCTGTTCCCGGGTACTATGTGGTGGTAGGCAGCTACGCAAAAGAGGTTAACGCTGATTACCTGTTGCGGAAGTTATACGTTAAAGGTGTTACAGCATTTAAATTCCGCGATGTACGCTCCAGTTATTACTATGTGTACATTTACCGCGGCGATACCCGTGAACAGGCTGACTTGGTCAGGTTTAAAGAAACAAACCTCGATATCCCGGGTATCTGGATTTACAATGTAAAACCGCCGGTTACTCCTTCAAGATGATCGAGGATTAAAAGGGTCTTCAACAAAACAGGCAACGAGATAGCTCGTTGCCTGTTTTGTTTAGTGATATCTTGGTTAAGATCGTACTTACAGGCTGCGCAGAAGATTATTCATCCCCGTTGTGCCGTTCAGTATATCGCGAAGGGCGGAAATCTTCACACGCTCCTGATGCATACTGTCGCGGTGGCGCAGGGTAACATCATCCTGAGCCAGACTTTCATGGTCAACGGTAATGCAATAGGGCGTACCTATGGCGTCCATACGACGGTAGCGCTTTCCAATGGTGT
>JAGWYC010000291.1 GCA_018969565.1 Bacteroidota bacterium
TCAGGGGCGGCCACTATTGCTGCTTCAGATTTAGACAACGGCAGTTCAGACGCCTGCGGCATCGCTTCCATGAGCGTATCTCCCAGCAGCTTCGACTGTTCCAAGGTCGGCCCTAACACCGTAACCCTTACCGTAACCGACAACAACGGCAACAGCTCCACTGCGACGGCTACTGTGACTGTGAACGACGTTACCAAGCCCGTAGCTTCCGCCAAGAACATCAGTGTGAGCCTGGATGCTTCAGGGGCTGCTACTATTGCAGCATCTGACGTAGACAATGGAAGTTCAGATGCCTGCGGCATCGCTTCCATGAGCGTATCACCCAGCAACTTCGACTGTTCTAAAGTGGGTGCCAATACCGTGACCCTCACCGTAACCGACAACAACGGCAACAGCTCCACTGCGACGGCTATTGTGACTGTTAAGGATGTTACAGCCCCGGTTGTTAAGGTGAAAAACATCAACATTGCACTGACTAACCAAACAGCTAGCATTAGCGCAAGTGATGTCGCAGACGTAAGTACGGATAACTGCGGTATAGTAAGTTCTGTTCTGAGTGGAAAGACGACTTTCGGATGTGCTGACAGAGGTAAAACCTTTGATGTAACCCTCACACAAAAAGATCAGGCAGGAAACACCAATTCAGCGATTGCTAAAGTTACCGTGACCGGTTCAACGATTGCCCCAAGCATCAGCACTTACTGGAAAGGTCTGGGCGATGGTAATTATTTCATCCCATACCACAGCGAGAAGGTTAAATTCACAACCACTACACAAACCGGATATACCTACAGCTGGTCAGGAAACGACATCAGCGGCACCAAGAACGGAAGTGCCATCGATGTACAACCAAGCGCTGAAGGAAAGCTGGTACTGACTGCAACGGCAAAAGGCACAGATGGCTGCGAGGCACAGTCCACCGCAACCCTGTGCGTATTCAATGTTGCAGTTCCTAATACCAACAACAGTAAAGTATATGTTTGCCATGGAAAGAATCCCAATTCCAAAAGCGCTTCCGGTAACCTTACTCTGGAAATCTCCATTTCTGGAGCTGTTGATCACCTTACTTCACACAGCACTGATGCCATCGGAAAATGTACTTCTAACTTCGTTTGCAGCAGTCTGAGCACACGCTCAAGAATTGAAGAGTCCACCTTAAGCGGTGAACTGGTTGAAATGGGGAACAATGATCTGCTTGTTTATCCTAACCCTTCTAAGGACATATTCTACCTTGAACTTGAAGGCGCCTGGACGAATAATAGTCCTAAAGCTGTAGTTACAGACCTTATGGGCCGAACTGTTGAGACTCATGTACTCAATCCACATGTAGGACTAGAAGTTGGACGCGCACTGACACCGGGCGTTTATACACTAACCGTATTAAGTGGTGATGTATCCAAATCCATCAGAATCATCAAGCAATAAAACATTGAACTCTGTTTATAAGAAAGGCCGTCTTGCGATGGCCTTTCTTATTTTATATCACAAAAAGTTCTGGCCCGACAATTAAAAAAATGCCAAATAAAAACCGCGGCTAATTCCCCCAGTTCTCGCGGTCGAGGCTGCGGTAATGGATGGCTTCGGCAAGGTGCTCCACCTTAATCTGTTCGCTTCTCGCCAGATCTGCCACCGTACGACTCACCTTTAAAATCCGGTCATAGGCGCGTGCGCTCAGGCTCAGTTTCTGCATGGCCGCACGCAGTAAGGTCTGGCCTGCCGCATCAATGGCGCACCAATCGTTCACCTTATTGGCCGGAAGCTGGGCATTGGCATATACCCCGGGTAAATCCGCATAACGCTGCTGCTGCACTTCCCTTGCCCTGATGACACGTTCCCGCACATCCGCGCTGTTTTCGGAACTCCGCGAACGGGTCGTCAACGCTTCAAAGCCCACGGGGGTCACTTCTATATGGATATCAATTCGATCCAGCAGCGGTCCGCTGATGCGGCTCAGGTAGCGCTGCACCACGCCGGGCGCGCATACGCAGTCTTTTTCGGGATGGTTGTAAAACCCGCAGGGACAAGGATTCATACTCGCCACCAGCATAAAACTGGCAGGATATTCCACCGTGAACCGTGCCCTGGAAATGGTCACCTTGCGCTCTTCCAGCGGCTGCCGCATCACTTCCAGCACGGTGCGTTTGAACTCCGGAAGTTCATCCAGGAACAGCACGCCGTGGTGTGCCAGAGATATTTCTCCCGGCTGGGGATGATTCCCTCCTCCTACCAGCGCCACGTCTGAAATGGTATGGTGCGGCGCCCGGAATGGTCGATGGGCAATCAGTGAGGCATTGGCGCCGAGCTTGCCCGCCACACTATGAATCTTGGTGGTTTCCAGGGCCTCGTGCAGGGTGAGCGGAGGCATAATGGTGGGCAGGCGCTTGGCCAGCATGGTCTTACCCGCTCCGGGAGGCCCAATCAGGATGATATTATGACCGCCTGCCGCGCTGATTTCCATGGCCCGCTTGATGTTCTCCTGACCCTGCACATCGCTGAAGTCCACATCCCACTGTTCCTGGGCATCGGCAAACTCCTGCCGCGGGTCGGCATGCACCTGCTGCATGGTATTTTGTCCTTGGAAGAAATCCAGCACCTCCGTCAGGTGTGCGGCCCCATACACTTCCAATCCCTTGACCATGGCCGCTTCCCGGGCATTGCTCTCCGGCAGGATGAGTCCGCGAAAACCTTCTCTCTGTGCCTGTATGGC
>JAGWYC010000292.1 GCA_018969565.1 Bacteroidota bacterium
GAGCCGCCGCGCATGGATTGTTCGGCATATTCAGAAGTGGTTTTCAGTTTGCTGATATTGGAAACTACGCCCAAGGCACCAGCCAGCAACGCCAGGGCGCCACCAATGACCAGGTGTTTCCATGCGCGCTCACGAAGCATCTGAAACGCATAGAATACGGCGAAGATGCCAATCAGGATGGCGGTATAATAGGTAATCTGATAGTGGAAGTAATATATCTGAAGGCTTAAGCTGAAGGCCGTGGTAAACAGGCCCCAGAGATAGTTGCGCTTCATAATCAGGATGAGGCCACCCAGGATGGCAGGCATCAGCCCCATAGCCAGACATTTCGTGTAGTGCGCTGCCTCAATACTGCTGATGCTGTAGGTGGCAAAGGCATACGCCACAGCACCGCCTGCGGCCAGCCAGGGCGTGATGCCCAAGGCGAGAAGCAGTACCATGAAACCAATCATATTTACCGCCATAATACGGTAAGGATACAGGGCCTTCAGGAAAATGTGGTTGGCCTGAGCAATCAGGTTGTCCGAAGGACGGCCGCCAATCAGCGTAGTAGGCATACCGCTGAAGATGGCATTGGTCCAGTAGGGCAGGTGCCCGTCGCGTTCCTTGTACTTGTTGGCCTCCGTTAAACTCAGCAATCCCTGGTTTACGTCGCTTTGGGAGTGGATTTTTCCATTGAAGGTGGGCAGGGTGTACAGGGCTGAAATAACCAGGCACAGCAAGAGCGGAAGCCCGATGGCGCGCAATTTGTCTTTCATAACGAAGCCCCAAATTTGCGCGTTTTGCTTGGTTAAACCAATATGCACGCACCGCCTATTTATCCCATTTTGTGCATCTTTGGAATTTCTTATGAAACACCTTCTCTTATTCATCATCGCACCATGTTTTGCATTGCAACCGCTTCTTGCCCAAACAGACAGTGCAGCCACAGAAGAAGACTTCAGTCAGTACGAAAATCTGGGCTTCGCCGACGACGGCGCCCGGCGTTTTTGTACGAGTAAAGTGCTCGACCTGAGTCCGCAAAAGCTGATCAGCCTCGGCTACGACATTCAGGGTCCCTACACCATGAACCTGGATTCCTTTGCCGGTAGCAATCCCGTCAGCCGCAAGATTGGCAACAGCCGTGGGCTGCGGTTCTCGGCGAATATTCCCGTCATTTCCAAAAATGCACTCACCTGGACGGTCGGCGCGAACTACCTGGAACAACGTTTTTCCGAAAAAGCAGGAGGCGGTTTGCCGCGCACGCCGAGTAATTCCGACTTCCTGCTGAATGGTTTTCGCAGTGCAGCGCTCAATACCACGGTGTTCAAGCCTTTGGATGATAAATGCTTTTTGCTATTTCAGGGCCAAATCGAGGTGAACGGCGATTATAATTTAAACACCCTCGGAACAGCCTTTGATGATGCAAAAAGCAGCGCAGCGCTGTTGTACGGAAAAAAAGTACACGACCGCAAACAGTGGGCTTTAGGAGCAGTGCGCACCTGGAGGGCCGGGGAAATCAATTATATACCGGCCTTACTGTTGAATTATACCTGGCCTTCGCGCAAGTACGGTGTGGAGATGCTGTTTCCTGCCCGGGCCGCCATTCGCCGTACCTTCAACCCCCGCAACCTGTTGTTCTTTGGCTATGAGCTGGAAGGCGGCAGCTATCGGATCCAAGGAGCGAAGACCTACGGCGTGAACGATTTCGAATTGCGCCGCAGCGAACTGCGTTTCCGTTTTACCTATGAACACAGCCTGCATGGTTTTATATGGCTCAGCGCCCAGGCGGGTGTGCGCGCCAACTACAGCTATAATGTGGACCGGGGAAACTTCTTCCGGGGATTTTTCGGGGAACAACCCTTCCTGATGCAAAATTCCCTCAGTCCGGCACCCTATTTCCAGATTTCATTGAACCTGGTAAGTCCCTGATGATTCATTCGTCTGAACATAAAAAAACCGGCTCAAGCCGGTTTTTTTATGTTCAGATTTTCAGATTTATTGAAGAATTATCAGTTCACTTTCAGCCGCTTCCACACGTCGGTGCGGCCGAAGGTCTGAATACCGATATAACCCCGGATGTCCAGGGTATTGGCATCTTTCATTTTGATGACACAGTTATAGGTGCTGCCGTTTTCCGGGTCATAAATTGTTCCATCAGACCACTCGTTGCTTCCTTTATATACGAAATCCTTCAGCATGCGATAGCCCTTCAGAGGAACACTGCGCATGTTTACATCGGGATTGTTCTTGTCCACCTTGGGAAGTTTGGTTTGTGGATCTATCGGTTCGCGCAGCCAAACGATTTTTCCATAGTACTTACCGGCGATTTTCTCCACTTTAACACGGGCTTTCCCGTTGCTGGGCTCCCATACGCCAATCAGGCGATCGCCATCCTCAGCCGGACTGAAGGAAGCCAGTATGCCAATGCTCAGGATGCTGAAGAATAAATTTCTGATGTTCATGGATTCAGCTTTTATACAGTGTTTCAGGGTTTTACAAGAATACGAAAACGCATTTTGCCGTTCATCGTGAAGTCAGTATCGTGGTCTTTCAACAAGTTCAGGTCGCAAACCATGCTGATATTGGGTTCCGCAAAGTATGCCTTCAGTTCACGCTCATCGGATGTTTTCAGGGTGATGCTCTTGCTGCCCTTGGGTAAGGGATTCAGCACAGCCACTTCCTGCATGTTC
>JAGWYC010000293.1 GCA_018969565.1 Bacteroidota bacterium
TCTCGAGTTGGTTTTTGTTAAGTTGAACATATTCCTTGCCGAGGCTCTTATAAAAGAGGGCATGAAGGGTTATGTATGTTCCCACACTGATAATCAACCAGAACATCAGAAAAGCCTGCCAGCGATAACCGCCGCGTGCGAAATACCTGAAGAAGTCTATGAGGCAATGGTAAAAGGTACGGAGAGATTCCTTCATGTATCTACAAAATTGTTTGGAAAAAAAGCATAGGAGAATTAGTAGAACGTTGATGACACCAATTATGATTAAAATAGTTTTCATATCGCTCCTCCCAGATAATTAGTGGCTACCCATTCCTGTGCGGTGTTGCTGATTAGGCTCCAGCCTTGATCATTGGTGTCAAAGACCAGCACATCCATGCCGGCCTTCAGGGTGCGCACTACAGAAAAGTTCTTTCCGGGGCCGCTGCGCACATTTAATGTAGAAGCTGCGACTTTCCTGGGCACTCCCTGAACCACCATGGGGGCCGCGCCACTCAGTTCCTGCATTTTCTGCTGAATGAGGGGGTAGAAGTTGTGTTCGGCTGCATTGATGGTGTTGCCGCCAAAGAATGCAGTACCCGGGCATGATTTCTGCAAACCTGCCGTAGCCCCGCTGTTGATATCCGCCTCGGTGAATTTAGCCCCACTCGGTGAATACCAATGGTGATAAACGACTTTCCATTTTTCCGGCTGAATACCGAATTTCAGACATAATACTGCGTTTGCCAGAATGATGCTGTCCTTGTGTTCTTTGCTCATTTGGTCTTTACCGCTGTCAAAGTCGCCCATGTGTTCCATGCAAATCGCCCCGGTATTAGCGCCGTAGATGCCCGCGGGCATGCTGTCAATGGGGCGGCATACGGCAATATTACCTGACTTGAAGGTGGTGATATTCTGACCTATGTCGCTCCATTTGCGGTCATTAATGTGCGTAGTGCGCATGGATTCCAGCCAGTACATTTCTCCGCGTGAATCAGTGAGATGCTGATACCCGGGTTTAAAAGTGTGATGATTCTGGATTACGCTTACCGGTCGGTTAAATTGTGTTCGCATCACATAATCTACGAACTCATCCGGTTTGAAAATGGTGAATTTTGAGAGGGTCATGGTGTTGACGAATTGGTTAGTTTATGCAATATATAAATCAAAAATTGAATTGTTTTATATAAATGCAGGAAAAAAATATAAAGTATTGTATATCAGCAAGTTAGGAGTGGTAAGTGCAGGCAGTGACCACTTACCACTACCGATATATCATCCCTACGGGATTGACAACAAATCGCTCGATTATAACGGTCAACGTATTTCCAGCACTTACCACTTACCGCTACCGATATATCATCCCTACGGGATTGACAACAAATCGCTCGATTATAACGGTCAACGTATTTCCAGCACTTACCACTTACCACTTACCACATACCACTTACCACTTACCACTTACCACTTACCACTCACCCCTCACCCCTCACTCTTGTTCTTCAAACTCATCAACAGCGTATATGCACCTTTCCCAACCAGTTCAGCGTCTTTCAGGGTTTCGGCATTATTGAGCGCGATCCAACCTTGCTCTTTCAAGCCCGGATGCACCTCCAGCATTTCAAAACGGCCCTTGCCACGGGTAGCGAAGACATAGCTTTTCCCTTCAAAAGAAACCAACGCTTCCTCAGGAACCGACAGGCTTTGTTGTCCTGTAACCCGTATGTCGGCGTTCATCATCATGCCGGGGAGCAGTGCCTGGTCGTAGTTGTTGAAGTGGCAATGCACTTCGGCGTTACGCTCGGTGTTGATGGTTTTGCCGATGAGTATGATGGAGCAGGCGTGTTTTTTCTCCGGATTGGCGGTGGTAAAGGCTTCCAGGCTTTGTCCGATGCGTATCTGGTTCAGGTCTTTTTCAAAAACTTTCAGGTTCAGGTGAATATCGCCCGGGTCCACCAGTTCAAAAAGCGTTTCGGAAGGCGCTACATGCTTGCCCACGTTTACGTTTACCTTGGTGACAAATCCGTCAAAGGGCGCATAAAGAGGAATGTTGCGGCTCAGGTTTTTATCGTTCAGGCTTTCAGGGTTGATGTTAATCAGGCGCAGCTTCTCTTTCAGGGCACTTGAACTCACGGAAAGCGCGGTGTAATCAGCTTTGGCTTGTTGCAGGTTCTTATCAGTTCCGGCGCGGTTTTTCTGCAGTTCTTCCTGGCGGCGGTATTCTGCCTCGGCACTTTCCAGTCTCGCCTGGGTAACGAGGTATTCCTCCTGAAGTTGTACATAGCGTTCATCCTGCAGGGTAGCCAACAGACTTCCTTTCTTTACAGCCATGCCGGGCAGTAGTTTTGTCATCACTACATATCCACCCATGGCGGCGCTCACCGAAACGAGGTTTTGCGGCGGAACGTCAATAACGCCGCTCACGCGGATGCTGCCGCTCAGCGATTTGTATTCGGGTTTGAAGAAACTCAGCCCGGCCTGTTGCAACTGTGCTTCGCTGAGGGTGATTATTTTTTCTGTGGAAGTGGTTTTTTCTGTTGCCGCGGGGGCAGGTGCCTTTTGACTGCAGGCGGTGATTATCAGGATCGCGGGGATCAGTGAAATGTTTTTCATGGATTTACTTGTTGTTAAGGTATTGTATGTGCATTATGCTGCGGTTGTATTCTTTTACCTGGTCCAG
>JAGWYC010000294.1 GCA_018969565.1 Bacteroidota bacterium
TGAAAATGAGGCAAATGAGACAACAGCCCAACCGTCCCGGTGCGCCGCCTCAGGAATTACCTGAAGACGAATAAGTAACTCAGAGGTTGTCCTCAATAAACTGTGTCATGCGGCGATACAAGTGCAATCGCGCGTTGCCTCCGTAAATACCGTGGTTCTTATCCGGATAGAATTCTGAATCGAAGTCCACGTTGGCGTCAATCAAGGCTTTAACCATTTCAACGGTATTCTGGAAGTGCACGTTATCATCCGCGGTTCCATGTACAATCAGGTAACGGCCTTTAATGTTTCCTGCATAGTTTACAGGTGAATTTTCTTCGTAACCGGAGCGATTGTCTTGTGGCTTTCTGAGGTAACGTTCAGTGTAGATATTGTCGTAAAAACGCCAATTGGTAACCGGAGCCACCGCAATGGCCATTTTAAAAACTTCAGGTGATTTGGCCAGACACAGGCTGCTCAGATAGCCTCCGAAACTCCAGCCCCAAATGCCTATCCGATTGGCATCTACATAGGAACAACGGGAACTGAACCAGCGTGCAGCCTCTGCTTGATCTTCCTGTTCCAGTTTGCCCAATTGAAGATAGGTGCATTTCTTGAAGGAAGCGCCCTTATGCCCCGTGCCACGATTATCTACGGATACAACGATATACCCTTTCTGTGTGAGCATTTGGTGCCATAAATAGTTGGAACCACTCCATCGGTTATTTACGGTATTTGCTCCCGGGCCTCCATAAACATGCATCAATACCGGATATTTCTTCGTGCTGTCAAAATCAGGCGGCAGCATCATCCAGTAATGCAACTCGGAACCATTGGCAAGCGTAAGTGTACCGAAGCGGGCCTTCCCCATCTGAAATGATTTAAGTGTTTCATTGAGCTTCCGGTTTTGCTCCAGAATTTCTTTTTTGTTCTGGGTAAGGGAAACCAGACTGATCACTTCAGGATTAGTATAGGTACTATGCCGGTCCACATAGTATTTGTTCCCCGGCAGCAGCGTAATGGCGTGATGTCCGGGCTCCGGTGACAGGCAGGATGGTTTCTTGCCATCGATGCCAATGGAATAAAAATGTGTTTCCAAAGGACTGATCTGATAGGAAGAAAAGTAAATCAAGCCCTTGTTTTCATCCACGCCGTCCACCGATTCCACATCCCAGGCACCTTGTGTTATCGGTTTGCGTTTACCTGTTTTGGTATCGTATAGCCAGATATGTCGATAACCTGATAAATCGCTGGTGAACAGAAATTGGGTGCCATTGGCCAAAAAATACAAATCATCGGAAATATCGATGTAGGTATTGCTGATTTCCTCCAGCACCACCTTCACTGTTCCTGCTTCTGCATCAAAGTAAATCAGTTCCCAGTGATTCTGGATTCTGTTCAGACGCTGTACCGAAAGAACCTTGTTGTTTTTCGTCCACTTAATCCGGGGCAGATACTGATCCCGCTCACTGCCGGTCTCACAGCGCACGGATTGCCCGCGTTCAAGATTATACACATACACGTCCACCCTGGCATTGTCTTCACCCGCTTTGGGGTATTTCCATTGCACACGCTCCGGATATAACGGCGCCGATGTGTACATATCCATGCCGAATTCCTTTACTGCTGATTCATCAAATCGGTAATAGGCGATGTAAGAACCATCAGGGCTCCATTCAAAGCCACGGCTCATGCTGAATTCTTCCTCATAAACCCAGTCCACCGCCCCATTGATGATGAAGCCCTGTCTGCCATCGGTGGTTATCTGCTGCACCTTGCCGCTTTCCAGATGCTGAACGTACAGATTATTGTCATACACGAATGCCACCTGCGACGCATCAGGACTCAGGGTTGCATACATCACCTTGTCGCGGAAAATCTTCTTGATTGCTCCTGTTTTGCGATAGAATACATAGAATTCCGACTTTGAGGAGTGCCTGTAGATTTGTTCTGAAGCAGCGGAAAAAAGCAACACCTGTTCATCGTCGCTGAAGCTGTAATTCTCGGGATTGATGCGTTGTCCTTCATAAACCAGACGAGAAAAATCGGCAATCAGTTCCGGTGTCTGTATTGTAGCACCTTCCGATATGTAGGGAACGGCCAACAACAGGTTTTCTTCAAGCCGGGCGTAGCGCAGTCCGTCCTTCATGCCCTGGAAACCGGCAAATGAAGCAGCCCTGAAGGTTCCCTTCTTCCAGATGTCTTCAAGGGTGATTTTGTTCTGTGCAACTGCATGTATCAGTGATGCAGCAAGACATACGACACTTAGGATACTTTTCTTCATTTTAATGTTTGTTATCGCTGAACCCGTTTCAATGCCACCCGGGTTCTGGGTTGAATCACCAGAGGAACCAGTTCTTCCGTTACTACACTTTCATCCAGACCGAACCATTTTTCCGGGCTACCTGTGATTCCTTTGATAGCCATATACGTATTCATCACAAACTGATCAGCTACGGGAAGTTCGTTCTCCACACTGAGTTCTTCTTCAATAATCACAAATCGGAAATCACCTATATAATTAGGATCATTAAAGGCGTGGTAATGAGGGTCAAGTTTGATTTCACCTTTCCTGACCATTTCTTCAATCACCAAACGGAGGAAATAGCTGATGCGTTGTTGTACCCTGAAGCCCAATTTAAAACGCACACGTATTATATCATC
>JAGWYC010000295.1 GCA_018969565.1 Bacteroidota bacterium
GATAAGTGGTAAGTGATAAGTGGTAAGTGGTAAGTTGTCAATGCCTGAAATACGTTGACCGTTTTTTGTATTCCGGTTGGGAGCAGGGGTTCCGAACAACATAAAACAAGCCCCGCCCAGGCGGGCGGCATGTCGGTAGCCTCGTAGTGGTGGCATATCGGTAGCCCCGTAGGGGCGGCATAAGAAATCGAATCAGCGCATCAAAGTGATAACCCCTTTTTCGCTGATGCGCTTGTCATAACCGTTCACGAAACTCAGGGTGTAAACATACACGCCTTCCAGGGCATTCAGGCCATCCCAGCCTTGGTCCTGTTTGTTGGTGGTGAAGACCATTTGTCCCCAGCGGTTGAAGATTTTCAGCTCGTAGTTTCGTGCGCCGCGGGTAAGGGGCTTCCAGATGTCATTGAGTCCGTCGCCGTTGGGCGTGAAGGCGGTGGGTATCTGCAGGAAATAGCCAACGCCCACGCGCAGCCAGGTGCTGAAGGTATCGCTGCAGCCTTTGTTGGTGCGCACAATCTGCCGAAGCAACCAACTGCCGGTATCTTTTGAACTCCAACCGGGCACGGCAGGGGTGAAGAAGCTTCCATGGGGCAAATCCCAGGCATAGGCATCCGCACCGATACTGGCATCAGTGAAGGTAATTATATCCAGTTCCCTGGGGTCGGCAGGCATGTAGCTGAAACCGGCTTGTGGCTTGGGATACACTTCTACTACCTTGCTGAAGCTGTCAGGACATCCCAGCACGTTGAAGGCCCTGAGCTGAACGTTGGTAAGCCCAACATTGGGCCTGATGGTGGTATCTGCACCGCTGTATCGGCGTCCGTTGATGGTGAAACGCACACCAACGCTGTTGTTGCGCAACTGCAGTATGGCAGGGGCGCAGGCCGTGGTATCTGACAGGATGAAGGCTGCGCCGGGCAGGGCTTCCACCCTTATCTGCACTTCTGCCGAAGGAGGATTGGCCGTGCAGCCATCGTTCACGGCAATACGGTATTTGCGGCTGCTGCCCGGGCTCACGCTGAGCTGCGCATTGCTGCCCATGTTCTGGCTGTTGGATAAATCCGTCCAGGTGTATGTATAGCTGCCCTTACCGCCGCTTACGCTGCTGCGCAGCAGGGCATTGTTACCGAAGCAGATGGAAGTATCCGGGCTGGTGCTGAGTTTCAGGTTAGGCAATACGGTGACCTTCAGTTCATCAGTGTCGTTTTTCGCAGAGCAGCCGTCCGACAGGATGACCCTGTAGGTCACAGTAGTCAGTGGGGTGGCAGTAAGGCTGCTGCCGCTTCCCAGGGAAACAGCAGGATTGGCTTTGTCTTCCCAGCGATAGCTGTACAAACCGGTTCCGCCGAAGGATGTCACATTCATCGTGAAACCGTTGCCAAAGCACAAGGTGGTATCGTTGCCCAACCGCACATCCAGTAAAGGACGAACGGTTACGGTTACCTGTTGGGTATCATTTTTTACCGTGCAGCCGTCGGAAAGAACGGCCCGGTAGGTAGTAGTGGTGCTCGGCTGAACCAGATGATTCGTTCCGTTTGATAATCCTTGATTCCAGCGAATCAGGTAAGCGCTGTTCAGGCCTCCGCCGGATTTTGTGTATAGATTCGCCTTCGTTCCGGCGCATATCGTAGTATCCTTGTTCAGCGTCAAAGCCAGCGGGCTGCGCATCTGCACGGTGATTTTTGCGGTATCTTCTTTCACCGAACAGCCGTCGCTCAGTATTGCCGTGTAGGTGGTGGTGGAGGTGGGCTGTATCCATTTGGTCCAGCCGGTTCCAAGTCCCAGGTTCCAACGCACATTGCGGCTGCTAAGCCTGCCTCCGGCAGGAGTGGCGTTCAGAAAGATGCCTCTTCCCTGACACAAAATGGTATCGCGGGTGAGGGCAAGATCCAATGGTTTCAATACGCGAACCAGCACTGTGCCCACGGCCGAGTCGGGCGTGCAGCCGTCGGTTACGCGCACCCGGTAACGGGTAGTGTCAGTTGGGGCGACGGTGATAGAGGCAGTGGTCAGCTTGCCCGGAGTCCACAGGTATTGGTAGGTATTGCTGCGACCTCCACTGACAGCAGCACTGAGTTTTACTGGCCTGCCGTTACACAGCGTAGTATCATTATTGAGTTTCAGCGATAAGGGCATCCTGACCAGAACGACCACGCTGTCCTGAACATCGTAATTGGTGCATTGGTCATCCAGGTTTACGTAATAAACCTTCTTCGCCGTAGGCTTCACTTGTATCTTATTTCCTGCGGGGAAGCCGGTCCAGTTAAATATATAACGGGTGCTGTCGCCTCCGGTGCCGTTGGCAATCAGATCAATGGCCGCGCCGTAGCAGATGGTGGTATCGGGCGGAAGCAGCAGGCGCAGCGGGGCACGCACGTTCAAGACCGCTGCCGAGGATGGTTTTATCGATTCACAGAAATTGCTGGCCAGCATACGGTAACGGTATTTATTCATGGCAAACACTACGTTTTTCAGCTTCAGCGTGTTGAGGGTATCACTGTTCAGGTCTGTCCAGGTGGTGCCTCCATTGGTGCTCCGTTGCCAGAGGAGGGAAGGTTTTTTCACGGCGCTGTAATTAACGGTCCAGCTCACTGAATCGCCCTCGCATTTCCATACATCGCTCAGGGTA
>JAGWYC010000296.1 GCA_018969565.1 Bacteroidota bacterium
CCAGCAACTCTTCCAACTGCCAGTCGGTGCGTTCCCAGTCAAATCGCCCAACAGGGTACCTAAGCTGCTCTTCTGTCATGACGCAAAAATGAACCTTGAAATTGGCTTTTCTTCTCTTTGCGTATGATTTTCTCTTTCTCGTATATCCATAATGATTCGCTGGGTTTGTTCCTGATAACTTTGTATCACAAGTTTAACCAAACACCAAAAACACTACGAACATGAAAAAGAACATGGGCAATACCGACAAGCTGATTCGCATTCTGGCCGCAATAGCCTGCTTTGCCATTGTACTGCTTGTGAAACCGGCAGCACCATACGGCATGATTTTGCGCGTAGCAGGGTTATTACTGGCCGCTACTTCCCTGTTTAGTTTTTGTCCGCTTTATACCGTTCTTGGAATCAATACCTGCGGCATCAAGGACAACAAGAAGCCCTGAGCTTCCCAGATTAATGTTTATGACACGGGCTTAAAGGCCTCGAAGGCATTACTGCAATTCTTGCAATAGTGCATGCTGCGGCATAAGGTAGGCCCAAATGGCGTTTGCATCGTGGTATTTCTGCTGCCGCATAAAGGACAGGGCGTATCGCTCAGCACATCCAGTTCAATATAACCTTCATGCCTTGGTGGGGGCGCCAGACCATGCTGATGAAGCGCCTTTAACCCTTCCTCGCTGATCATATTGCTGTTCCAGGCTACTTCAAAACTTGTTTTCACCTGAACATGTTCAAAGCCAGACTCATGGAGTTTGTCAACAACCAACTGTTCCATGATTTTTAGGGCCGGGCAACCGGAAAACGTCGGGGTCAGATTCACCTGAACTGTACCTTTACCTTCGAATTCCACAGAGGTTACAATACCCAGATCCACGATGGACAGGGGCGGAATCTCCGGGTCTTTAACCGCGTACAAGGCTTCCCAGATTTCCGGATGGAGCTGTTTGCTTTCGCGGGTGCTTACCATTCTGCAGCCGGATCAATCCGGAACACTTCGGTCATTTCATCCAGCAGGGGCTGAAGATACTCCGTATGCTTTCCATAACGCCCACCGAAGGCGCCGGCGTCATCCACATCGCCGGGTATGGCCAGATGAGCCGCTTGCAATACCGGTTTAATAGCCTCCAGCCAAAGTGCACGCAGGTGTTTTTCTCCTTCAAAGATTGCCGCTTCCTGCAAGGCTTCCTCATAAGGACCTTCTTCAAAAATGCCCAATGCCATAGGAAATGCCTGATTCAGCGCTTCCTGCATACGTCCATGACTTTCTTCATTACCCTTGCCCAGAAGTTTTACCCAGGAATCGGCGTGCATCACATGGTATTTGATTTCGCCCCTGAACTTCCTTGCCACTTGTGCGAGGGGCTCAAATGAACTGTTGCCCAGCAATTCAAACCTGATTTGCTCTGCTTTGTCAAACAGGAAATGCCTGATCAGCGAGAAGTCGTATTCTCCGATTGGAATTTCCACCAGGTGGCAGGAGTGGAATTGCTCTGCGTTCCGCATAAAGGCCACGGTGTCCGGCTCACCTTCTCCCAGTTCGTGCAGTATTTGATACAATGCATGAGCCTGACCGATTTTATCCTGTGCCATGCTGCTGAAGGCAATATCTTCCTCGAGAATGGGGCCGAGGCCGGTCCATTCGCTGTTCCGATGACCCAGGATTAGCTGGTCGTCTGCCATTTTGTACAGCAGTTCTTTTACCGCCAACACGTGCTTTTCTGTGTATTCCATTATGCGTTTTGCCTTTCCTTGTAAGCCTGAATGCGGTCCATCACTTTATAGCTTTCCGGATCGCGGTGTTTTTTCTCAGGGGTGGTTTCGAATATGTCCGCATCATCATAGTCGGTAACATAAACATCGCTTGTTTTCACCACCCAAAGATTCACACACTGTCCTCTGCGGCTGTATTGTTCTTTAGCGAACATCATGGCCAGTTCATGGTTAGGCGCGTGTACAATGCCCACATGTTGGTGCTGTGTTCCCCTCTTTTTCTGATGAAAAACCTCGTAGGTTTCAAACTGATCCAACTGTTCCAGCGGCTGGAACTCTTTTTCACGGTCGATTTTCGACCTGTTTACACGGGGATCTAAGGATTGTATAATCATGGTTGTACCAGAATTCTTTCTTGATAAAAATGTCCCTGCATGCTGAACTGCAGCAGGTAATGGCCGGGCGAAAGTGCCTGAAGTGGGATGGTGCATTGCTGCGGACCGCTGCCGGGAATATTGCAGATACCTGTCAACGCAGTACGCCCGGAAACATCGGTCAGACGATATTGTAGCGTACCCGCCGCAGGGCTGTTTAAACTCAGGTAAACATAATCCCGGGCCGGGTTAGGGTAAAGCTGGGCGTGCAGGGTATTGATGTTGCTGCCATGCAGCGATGTACTCCAGGCGCTGAGATATAAGTCATCCACCAGAAACCAGTTTCCCGGTTTCTTGGACGTGCCGTTATTATCCATCAGCGACAGGAATATCGTGGCGCTGTCAGGTATTCCGGAGAAAGTGGGGTCGTAGTTTATAGAAGCGCTGAACTCCGTCCAGCCTGTGGTATTGGAGGAACCACGCCAAACGGCATTACCCACCAGATTTCCTTTGTAATACAGATTGATTTCGGCCTCG
>JAGWYC010000297.1 GCA_018969565.1 Bacteroidota bacterium
CCTGTTGTTTCTTCCCTTCCTGGGAAGTGTGCACCTGTTCGACTGGGACGAGATCAATTTTGCTGAAGCGGCCAGAGAAATGTTGCAAAGCCACAACTACCAGTTAGTGCAGATTGACTTTCAGCCTTTCTGGGAAAAACCGCCTCTGTTCATCTGGCTGCAGGCCTTGAGCATGAAGTTGTTCGGGGTCAATGAATGGGCGGCCAGACTGCCAAACGCCCTTGCGGGCATAGTAACGCTGAACCTGTTGTATTCCATAGGTGCACGGCGCACATCCTCCTTCGGAGGTCTTTTTTGGGTGTTGCTTTACGCCGGAAGCATTACCCCTCATTTCTACTTCAAAAGCGGAATCATGGACCCGGTTTTTAACCTCTTCATGTTTCTGGCTGTTTATCAACTATACCAAAGCACCCGCAGCTCCGAATCAGTAGCCAATCACCGGCTCAATTTTCTTTTAGCCGGCCTGTTCACCGGACTTGCCGTGCTTACCAAAGGGCCTGTGGCTGTGCTGCTGGTGGGTCTCACTGCATTTATCTTTTACCTGCGACGCGGCTTCAGGTTTTTTCCTTCTCTCAGTGAGTTGTTTATCGGCATCGTTTCTTTTTCCGCCGTAGCCTCAGTCTGGTTTCTTCCTGAATGGCTGCGAAACGGAAACTGGTTCATGGAAAAATTCATCCAATACCAGCTCGACTTATTTAAAGGGAATATGGAAGCCCATGAGCAGCCCTTCTGGTATCATCCTGTGGTATTGCTGATCGGGTGTTTCCCTGCTGCCATTCTGGCCTTACCGGCCATGAAGATCAACAAGGACCGGAATTCTGAAATCAACCTCTTTCACCAATGGATGCTCATCTTGTTTTGGGTGGTGCTGATTGTTTTTTCCATTACCAAAACCAAGATTGTTCATTACAGCAGTATGTGTTGGTTTCCCTTGAGTTTCATGGGCATGCTTACCTTGTGGGATATTTTCAGAAACCAGTCAAAACATCATCGCTGGTTATTGTTCTTGCTCTTTCCGGTTGGCTTTTTATTGGGGCTGGCCTTCACGCTCCTTCCCCTGCTGGGTTCCATTAAGCAGGTTTTGGGCCTGATTGAACCTTATATCAAAGACCCCTTTGCACTGGCGGCCCTGAAATCGCCCGGAGGCTGGCATGGCTGGGAATGGAGCATAGGACTGCTTTGGCTCGCAGGATTAAGCTATTGTTGTGTGCTGGCACTTCGGAAATCAGATGGCGGCCACGCATTTCTGCGGCTGCCTTTAATGGTCATGCTGTTCATTCCACTATACGCCATACTTTGCGTGCCGCATATTGAACAACAGGTGCAGGGCCATTATATACATGAGCTGGAATCTGCGTCAAAACAAGGAGTGCATATCTGGCATGATGGCTTCAGAAGTTATGCGCCCTATTTCTATGGAAAGCGTAAAGAGCCCTTTGATGGTGGGCTTGTGCGCAACATCTGGAATCAGGAGTTAAAGGCCCGCGGTTTCCTTGACATTCGGGCGTTGAATCAGGATCAGACCGGAGCTATTGAGGCCCGAATCCGTGCACGACTGATGAGCGTTGAGCCTTTACCTGAAACCTGGGGCGTATTTGTCAAGTGCAATAAGCCGCAGGGTTTTGACACCTGTAAAATGTTCAGCATGCAAAAATCTGCCGGAGGCTACCTTTTTTACTTACGCCACGCGGGACGGTAAAACCGTTTATTGGTGTTCGATAGCAGCTTTGATGAAGCGCACGAACAGGGGATGCGGATTTTCAACGGTACTTTTTAATTCAGGGTGAAATTGCACCCCTACAAACCAAGGGTGCCCACTCATTTCCACAATTTCTCCCAGCCCTGTTTTGGGATTGATACCGGTGAGGCTCATACCCGCAGTTTCAAAAGCTTCGCGGTAGGAATTGTTGAATTCATAGCGGTGGCGGTGGCGTTCGCTGATATTTTGCTTTCCGTAGGCTTTAAACGCTAAACTTCCCTTCTGAAGGTGACAATCGTACGCACCGAGCCTCATGGTACCACCCATCTGGGTAATTTCCTTCTGCCCTTCCATCAAATCAATAACCGGCGCCGAAGTTTCCCGGTCCATTTCGCTGGAGTGTGCGTCCTTCAAATGGAGCACATTGCGTGCAAATTCAATAACAGCGCATTGCATGCCGAGACAAATTCCGAAGAAAGGAATCTTGTTTTCACGGGCGAAACGCACAGCTTCCAACTTGCCTTCGATACCCCGCGAGCCGAAGCCGGGAGCCACCAGAATTCCGTCGAAGCCGGAGAGTTTATCCGCGGCATTTTCAGCCGTAAGGTATTCAGAGTGCACGCTTCGCACGTTCACTTTACACTGGTTCGCAGCGCCGGCATGAATAAACGCTTCGTTAATGGACTTATAGGCGTCCGGCAGTTCCACGTATTTACCTACCAGCGCAATATTGACTTCTGCCTTAGGGTGTGTCAGACGAAACAGGAAATCCTTCCAGGCACTTAAGTCAGGCTCTGTTTTAGCGCTGAGCTTCAACTTGGAAAGCACCACTTTGTCAAACTTCTCCTTTTCCATCACCAGCGGAACCTCATAGATGGTTTTCACATCCATGCTTTCGATGACCGC
>JAGWYC010000298.1 GCA_018969565.1 Bacteroidota bacterium
GTAGTGCGCATCAGCCAGGCAGCGGTGGAACAATTAGATCTGGTGAAAAAACTGTCGGAGCAGTTGAATGTACCGGTTATTCAGTCGCTTGATCTGAAAAATCAGCGGTTCGCATTTAAAATCAACAAAGGCGTATTCAGCCTGGAAGATTCGCTGGACCTGAGTCTTCCGGGCGGCATTCGGATGAAGCTTGGTGGTGGAAGTCTGCTGGATCAGACCTTGCAATATGGTGGCAGGATGATGGTTCCGGTAAAACAGATGAAGCCGGGCAATGCACTGCTGGGTTCCTGGCAGCAGGAGGCGGCGAAAAAAGGCATTCAACTGAACACACCCGAACAATTGCCATTGGATTTCAGCATAGGCGGAACCATGATGCAACCTTTGGTGAAGGTAGGTCTTCGTACTGCGGCCAATCAGGCCGCTGCCGATTTGAAAGCCCAGGCTAAAAAGCAACTGGAATTGCAGAAGGCCGCTGCAGAACAAAGAGTGAAAGACAGCCTGAATCAATTAAAGCTGAAAGGCGAGCAGGAAGCAGAACGCCTCAGGCAGGAGGCCGCTCTAAAGCTGGAACAGGAAAAACAAGCCGCCCAGCTTCGATTGCAGGAAGAAAAACGCAAAGCCGAGGAAGAAGCAAAAAAGAAAGTAGAAGCGGAAAAACAAAAAATGAAGCAGCAATTAAAGGATAAACTGAAGCAGGGTGGAGGCGGCAATTGAAGCGCCTCTCAGCATTTCGACTCAGTGGATTTGAGCTCATGCTTCTATCCGCATTCTTTTTTTCGCTGATGAATGTATTGGCACGGTTATTACCGTCTATACCCGCCGTTGAACTGGCGTTTTTCCGAAGTGTCATTACGCTCTTGCTCAGTGTAGGCATGCTGCGCATGCAGCGACAATCGGTTTGGGGCAACAATAAAAGGCTGCTCTTGCTCCGCGGTCTCTTTGGTTCTGCGGGTCTGATTATGTATTTCATGACCCTTCAGAAAATGGAGCTGGCCTCTGCGGTTGTCATACAATATCTGTCGCCCGTGTTTGCCGGGCTCATCGCTTGGCTCGTGCTTGGAGAACGTTCCCGCCGGATACAATGGTTGTTTCTGGGTTTATGCGTGCTGGGTGTTGCCCTGGTTAAGGGTTTTGGGGCCGTTGAAACACGCTGGTTCTTAGTGGGCTTAAGCAGCGCCTTTTTCTCGGGATGTGCCTATAATGTGATTAGAACCCTGAGCGGTAAAGAATCTCCCAATGTCATATTGTTTTATTTCCCTGTTGTAACCCTGCCTATTACGCTGACCTGGTTATTGCTGTTCCCGGCTCAATGGGTAACGCCGCATGGTCTGGATTGGGCACTTTTACTGCTTTTTGGCTTATGCACCCAGGCCGGTCAATATTTTATGACGCGTGCCTATCAGGCAGAACAGGTAAGTAAAGTAACACCTGCCACTTACACAGGCGTATTGTATAGTCTGTGCTTTGGCTGGCTGTTGTTTGGCGAACAGAGCGGGTTTTATGAGTTGCTCGGGATGTTTCTCATAGTATTGGGTGTAGTACTCAATACCCAAGTAGAACGGATTTACCGTTGGTGGAAAAAAGAAGAACCCGCCTGATTCAGACGGGTTCTCAGGGGTTACGTATTGAATGCTTATTGATTAAGCAGCTTCACGGTTTCAACGCCATTGGCGGTTTTTATGTGAAGCAGGTACATGCCTGCCGCGAGCTGTGACAAGGAAAATTGGTTTGTATTCCCTTCAAGGCATTTCTTGCCTTCCAGGTTGTAGATTGTATAAGCATGTAAGGGTGCTGTTGTGCGCAGTTCAAACAAGCCGGGACCTTTATAGGATATTGCAGCCCCTGCAACCTTCAAATCAGAAACAGCATTACCGGCTGCCGGAGCAAACCTGAATACTGCATTGGCATCAGGGGCTGAATTTAGTGGGCCGGCTCCCGTGATGAATGAGGTATAGGACAATGGAGCGGCGGGGTTTCCTTTAAGACCATAGGTGTTGGTTCCGTCATAAGCAACCATATAAACGTAAGGTCCGTTTTCGCCATTCCAGGAAGATGGATTCTTCACACTGGAAGGACCGTAATGGTATTCTATGATGCCGTCTTTTTCATAAAACCAAACCTGATAGTTCATTGAGTCTTTGCCAAGGGTGTCGTAAACAAATCCCATATTTCCCCATTCAATTTTAAAAATGCGGTTAGGGCTGCTGCCTTCTGTAGTTTGTGCTATAAAACTGCTTCCGTCTTTGCGCGGGGTAAGTTCTGCTCCGAAAACCGACGCTTCGTCATCGTATTCAAATTCTGTGAAGGCAAAATTGCCATTGCCCCAGATGATAATACTGTCGCTGAGTGCTTGTCCGAAATAAGGAATGGCAAACGTAGTCCTGAGTATAGTGTCCATCACAGCACTGGAATCTTTATAGGTGCGGACGGAAGGATTGAGGTGCTGGTAAATGTTGCTGCGCAGACTGTGGGTATAGGTCTGTGCCGAGGCAAAAGGCAAAACCATGCTCAGGATGCATACGGATATGAGGTGTTTAAACATGCCGCAAATCTAATTAATCCAAAAGCGCTTATAAACAAAAAGCCCCCCGGGAATA
>JAGWYC010000299.1 GCA_018969565.1 Bacteroidota bacterium
TGGCATTGAAAGCCGGATTGACCGTATCTGCTTCTATTCCCATTGCAGTTATTGCGATCACCCTTGGACGAAAACTACTGAAGACCACCATCCTCGAGAATAACATCATTCAAACCACCGGTTCTGCCGGGGAAAGCATAGCTGCCGGTGTCGCTTTCACCCTGCCCGGCTTCCTCTTTTTATCATCACCTACCAGTGCGGAATATTTTAATTACCTCACCATTCTTATCCTCGCCATTGTCGGCGGATTGTTGGGTACCTTATTAATGGTTCCCCTGCGCAAAGCCCTTATCGTTAATGAACATGAAACCCTGCCTTACCCGGAAGGTACTGCCTGCGGCGACGTACTGAAAGCAGGAGAGAAGGGCGGGGATTTTGCCAGAACGGCTTTCTGGGGACTGGGCGTGGCCTTCCTCTATGCACTGCTGCAAAAAGTATTGCACGTGATTGCAGAAACACCTTATTACGCTACTCGTCAAATCAACAAATTTTTTCCTTCAGCCAAAATCTCCGGAGAGATTACACCCGAATACCTCGGTGTGGGTTATATCATCGGCTGGCGCATTGCCGGTGTACTGGTTGCAGGTAGTGTGCTGAGTTGGCTCGTTTTGATTCCCTTGCTGAGTACTCTCGTGCCGGGAGAAGTCATCGCTACACAGTTGGTGAAACTGGGTTATCTGGCGGATGTCGCCCGTGCCGGTGGCAAGGGCGGATGGGACCCTGTAACGAAGACTTTTGGAGATTATTCCAGTGCGATTTACTATGCATATGTTCGTCAGATAGGTGCCGGTGCTGTGGCAGCAGGAGGTATCATTACCCTGTTTAAAACCATCCCCACCATCATCCAATCTGTTAAAGGAAGTATGGCATCGCTCAAAGCAGAAGGCGAAACCTCTGCTGCTTCGGTATTGAGAACAGAAAAAGACCTGAGTTTAAAAATAGTGGGCTTCGGAAGTCTCGGATTGGTAGCACTCATCACCTTGTTGCCACAAATACCCGGGGACAGTCTTGTACAAAAATTACTCGTGGGCGTGCTTGTACTTTTATTCGGCGCCTTATTCGTTACCGTTGCCAGCCGCATCGTAGGATTGATCGGCTCATCGAATAGTCCAATCAGCGGTATGACCATCGCCACCGTAATGGGAACCAGCCTGATTTTTTTAGCAGTGGGCTGGACGGGGCAAGCATTTGAGCCACTGGTATTGGTTGTTGGCGGTATGATCTGTATTGCTGCTGCCAATGCAGGCGCCACCTCACAGGATTTGAAAAGCGGATATATTGTAGGTGCCACCCCCCGCAACCAACAGATAGCATTGTTCGTGGGGGCTATTGTTTCCTCCATCGTTATCGGTATTACCGTGAAATTCCTGGATAAGCCCTCATCTGAAATGGTGGAACAAGGCATCCAACATGCCATCGGCACGGAGAAATTTCCCGCACCCCAGGCGACTTTGATGGCAACACTGATCAAAGGAATACTTTCACAAAACCTCGACTGGCAATATGTGGTCGTAGGTATTTTCCTGGCTGTTACTATGGAATTGTGCGGTATCAAGGCACTCAGCTTTGCCATCGGCGTGTACCTTCCCCTGGCTACCACATTACCCATCTTCATCGGTGGTGCCATTCGCGGATTGGTAGAAAGCCGCCAGAAAAAAGACCAGCAAGAAGTGAATCCGGAGGAAGAAGAACTGGGCCGTGGTAATTTGTTTGCAACAGGACTGGTTGCCGGAGGTGCAGTAGCCGGGGTGTTGATTGCCTTTTTGGCCGGCTCTGCCAGTGGTGAAAAATTCCTGGGTGCCGTGAATACAGAACATACAATCATGTCATCAATCGGTGAGGGAGGCTATTTCTTACTCGGCACTGTATTTTTTGCCCTGATGGGATGGATCCTCTACCGGGTGGCTACCAAAAAATAGAGGAACAATGGTGGGAGCGAGATTTGCTCCCGGCTTTAACAGTTTTGAATGCAATCGATATTAAACGTTCATTCATTGTGGAGGTCTATTGATAAAACAAGTTCTATGCGCTTTGTTCCGAAAAAAGCTTTGCTGACGGCGCTGATTCCCCTGGTGATCTACGGATTCACCGATCCGGGAAATTCCGGCAGCCGCGAATCTGTTAAGATGCCCTACCGCAAAGCCGGACTCACCCACGAACAGGCAGCGGCACACTTGCTCAATCGCTTCACCCTGGGTGCCACTCCACAACAGGTAAAGGCAGTCGTTGACCAGGGATTGAACAAATGGTTCATTGAACAGCTCGATGGAAAACTTCCTGATGAAGAAGTAGCCCGCCGGTTACCCGCCGACAATTATCCTTCCCTTACTATGAGCAATGAAGCCATCGTTGCTAAATACGTAAATGCAGGACAGGCCATACGGTTGGCAGTGAAAAACAAACTCATCACTGCAGATTCAGTGGCCCAGTTGGGGAAACCTGAATACCGACAGCAGTTACAGCGATTGATGAAAGAGCAGGGACTGGAAAATCAGCAGGAACTCAATCGCCAGTTGCTGAACCAGAAAATTGTGCGTGCCGCCTATGGATCGAATCAACTGCACGAAGTGATGACCGACTTTT
>JAGWYC010000300.1 GCA_018969565.1 Bacteroidota bacterium
TCACCTGCGGGAAGCCATACGCCATCTGGGTTCCATCACCGGAACCATTGACGCCGACGAGCTACTGGGCTCCATTTTCGGTCGTTTTTGTATCGGGAAATAATACCCTGGTTTCTTCCGGTATTCAATAATCGTTTTCTCGCATACACTCGGGTCAAATCTTGAAATCCATATTGTTTCCGGATTTCAACTCAGGCTTCAGGTCGCCTTATTCAGGTCAGATATGAGCTCATGAATGATTTTAATTATTGGAATTATCCTGCGTTATGAATAACTTGCCTTGTTATTTTATCCAAACTGCATGCGAAAACTAATACTCAGGGCGGTTTGCCTTTGCCTGCTTGCCACTTCTGCGCCATCTTTTGCCCAGAACGTAGGCATCAATGAAACCGGAGCCTTGCCTTCCGGCTCTGCCATGCTCGACGTGAGCGCTACCAACAAGGGGCTGCTGATACCCAGGCTCAGCCGGGCACAGAAGTTCCTGATTCCTGCACCTTCCAACGGCTTGCTCATCTATCAAACCGATGATACCGTTGGCTTTTGGTATTACGAACAAAGCAAATGGGTGCCCATGATGCGCTCGCTGACTTTCGGACCCGGCCTGACCGGAGGTTTTATACAGGGAAAAGGTGCTGTTGATGTGAAAAAAACAGGCATTATAGCCGGTACCTACGGAAAGGTCAACGAATTCCCCATTGTCAGCATTAATGACTATGGGCAGGTAACCCTGGTGGCCACGCAGAAAATCACAGACAACGACACCACCAACGAACTTCAAACCCTCAGGCTGAACAATGACACCTTGTATCTTTCTAAGAACAATAGTTTTGTTCCCCTGAAAGGATTTTGGAACACCAATGGAAATAATAATATCAATGCTACGAACAATTTCCTTGGAACTACCACAAATGTTCCCCTCAGATTCAGAACAAATAATACCTGGTTCGGAGAATTAAATCCCATAAACAACAATATATCCTTCGGGGTGAAAACCAATGCCAATTCATCCGGCACAGATAACCTTGCTATAGGCAGAAGTGTGATGAATGCAAATAATGGCGGCGTTCAAAATACTGCTGTTGGTGCACTGGCTATGTTCGCCAATAACTCAGGGTCCTATAACACAGCCCTGGGCGCCAATGCCTTATATGCCAATTCAACAGGAACATATAATGTCGGCATTGGTTATGAAGCGCTAAGCAGTAATACATCCGGTGTGTACAATGTAGGCGCCGGCTACCGTGCATTATACTCAAATACTAATGGGACATATAATGTCGGCCTGGGAATGTATGCGTTGATATACAATGTAGGCGGAGCGTTAAATGCTGCAACAGGTTATTACGCGCTTGGCTCTAACACCTATGGTGCTTATAATTCGGGATTTGGACCTTATACATTGGCGAGTAATTCTCAAGGTTACGGAAATGCCTTTGTAGGTTATGCAGCAGGATACTACAATTCTACAGGATATTACAATAGTGGAATAGGCTATTATGCTGGATATCAAACCACCACGGGTTACTATAATGCTTCACTGGGTTATATGGCGGGACCTAATAACGGCACATTCAATAATACTACCGCAATAGGAAACGGAACCACCACTACCGCCAACAACCAGGTACGTGTAGGAAACGCTGCTGTAACCTCTATCGGTGGTATTGTCGGTTGGACAAATCTTAGTGACGGTCGTTATAAAATTCAGGTGAAGGAGGACATTCAAGGCTTATCATTTATACTGAAACTGAGGCCGGTAAGCTATCTTCTGGATATGCGCAAGTTCAACCAAACCCATAATCTTCATGATTCAGTAAGCTGGAAAGAGAAGTACGAAGGTGAATTTATGCGCCGCACCGGATTTATCGCCCAGGAAGTAGAAAAGGCAGCCAAGGAACTCGGGTTTGATTTCAGCGGTGTTGATGCCCCTAAGAATGAAAACGATGTCTATGGATTGCGCTACGCTGAATTTGTAGTTCCCATGGTTAAAGCTATTCAGGAGCAACAGATTCAGATTGAACTACTGAAAAAGCAACAACAGGAGCTGATGGAAATGAATAAAAAACTTCTCGAAGCACTTCAATCCAAAACTACTAATAAATAAGCCGTGCGCTATTTCTGGATTCTTCTGGCTTGTCTGGGGACAGAGGCTAATGCTCAGGGATTGATACAATCCGGTGCCCGGATTATCGTAACAGACGGTGCATTTGTGGTTGTTAATCAGGCCGCCGGTGATTACACCGCTACAGGCGATGCACGCATCACATTATACCCCAATGCACGCTTCAGGATTTACGGTGACTGGAATAACAATGGCAATACCCCTGTATTTACGGATAATAACGGGCGTGTAGAACTCTGGGGCTTCAACCAGGCCATAGGCGGAACAAGGCTGACAGCATTTCCCGATTTATCCCTTATAGGTTTCGGCGGGAAAAGACTGACTCAAAATATCTTGGTTGGCGGTGGCTATAACAAAGGTGGTTCAGGTGCACTGAGGCTTTTTAACAATACCCTTGACCTGCAGAGTTATACCCTTATTCTGAACAACAAGAATCCAACTGCCATAGTTTCCGCAGG
>JAGWYC010000301.1 GCA_018969565.1 Bacteroidota bacterium
GATTAAACCTGAACCGATTTCCTGCCATTCATTCATGATAGGCACCACCTGATAGGCTACCTCCTCGTAAGGATGCGCCGCTTTCAAGGCCTGCATTAGTGCCGCTTCGCGGTGTCGGGGCGCAATTACCTGAATATAGGTTTCTTCTTCCCGGTGGATGCGGCCTTCCTGCCCCAGAAACGGATTACTGCCCGCACCGGGTCGGAAGGTGCCGTTGCCGCTCAGGTTGAAGCTGCAGGCATCGTAGTTGCCTATATTCCCTGCGCCGGCGGCAAACAGCGCTTCGCGCACCATGTCAGCATGGGAATGTGGTACGAAGGTTTCCAGTTTCAACAGTTGCTCGCGCATGGGAGCCAGGATGCGCATATCCTGCAACCCCAGCCTGCTTCCGATGCGTTGATTTACGCCGCAGTACAGTACATTGTCCAGATTGGTGTGGATGGCATAAATGGCTACGCCCTCCCGAATGGCCAGTTCCACGGCACGTTCCGTATAAGTTCTTCCCGTAAGACTTTTTAAGCCTTTGAAGATGATGGGATGATGGGCCACCACCATATTGCAGCCCCGGTTCACCGCTTCCTTGATGATGGCCTCGGTGCTGTCCAGACAAACCAGCACGCCCCGCACTTCCATGTCGCGGCGGCCTGTGAGCAGCCCTGCATTATCGTAGGATTCCTGTAAGGCGGGCGGGGCAATATGCTCCAGCACTCGGATGATGTCGGAAACGAGCATGCTTCAAATTTAAACCTCATACATCAAAAGCCTGCGTCAAGGCTGCATAGTTTGCGGGTATGACGGTAATTAGCGGAACTTTGCCGCAGCATGCAAGAAGCCAGCGTTATCCTGAAACCCGGTAAAGAACAGGCCGTGCGCCGCGGCCATCCCTGGATTTTCTCCGGAGCGGTGAAAAAGGTCAGCGCCGGTGTGGCGGAAGGCGATACTGTTCAGGTCTTTACCCATGACCTGCAATTTATCGGTACCGGTTTCTGGGGGAATGCATCCATTGCGGTACGTCTGATGCGCAGAACACCCGGTCCGCTGGATCAGGACTTCTGGAATGAAGTAATCTTAAATGCATGGAATTGGCGCAGGCGCATGGGGCTCGCGGGAAGTCGTCATACCAATTGTTTCAGGCTGATACACGGGGAAGGCGACGGGCTGCCCGGACTAATCGTGGATGTGTATGGAACACATGCGGTGGTGCAACCCCATCACGAAGGCATGCTCAGGGCCGCTGACAAGGTGGCTGAAGCCCTGAAGAATTTGAAGGAGGCAGCTTTGGAAACCATTTACCTGAAAGCCACAGGAACCCTGCCCGGAGCCACTGACATCTGGCTGATGGGCAATGCTGCCGGGGCAGAAGTGATGGAATCGGGCATTCGTTACCGCATCAACTGGGTAGAAGGACAAAAGACGGGTTTTTTTCTGGATCAAAGACCCAACCGCGACCTCTTGGCGGCGTACGCATCAGGGTGTTCGGTGTTGAATGCCTTTTCCTACACAGGCGGGTTCAGCATGGCAGCGCTCAGCCGGGGCGCAACAAGGGTGCTCAGCGTAGATGTTTCGCAAAAAGCACTGGATTTGGCCGCCTCTAATGCGATATTGAATGGCTGGGAAGAGCGACACGAAGTATTGTGCGCCGATGTACCCAAGTTTCTCAAAGAACAGACCGATCAGTTCGACATTGTGGTGCTGGATCCTCCGGCCTTCGCGAAGAGTATTCAGAAAAGACATAACGCCGTGATGGCCTATAAGCGCCTGAATGCGGCCGGTTTTCAAGCCGTAAAACCCGGTGGGTTGTTGTTTACCTTCAGTTGCAGTCAGGTGGTGGACCGCGAATTGTTTCGACATACCATCACAGCCGCAGGCCTGGAAAGTGGAAGAAGCATCCGAATCCTGCACGAGCTGAGCCAGGGCCCGGACCATCCGGTAAACCTCTTCCACCCTGAAGGCGCATACCTCAAGGGTTTGGTACTGGCGGTGGACTGAGCAGCCGCGGGTCGAACAAATACGGCACCACATTGTTCTTCCATAAAAATCTTACACTCAGGCAACGATATACCCTTTGCATGAGTCATAACCTTGGACTATGCGTAAGCGCTTTGTGAATGCCGCAACCTTTTCTGCTTTTAACGTCAAAGTATCAGTCAAATTTTTGATTCACTTGCTTTCACCTAAGCGCATCATACTCATACTGTTCTTCTTTTCAGGACGGCTATATGGATTTAACCTTCCAAGTGCTCAGTATTTCTTCAGGGAAAACCGCGGGCAGTGGGAGGAAGAAATTCGCTATCGCTGCACCAACGGCGACCGCGATATTGCCTTCTACCGCGATAAAATCATCTTCGGAACCCGCAAGGTGGTGGATCCTGCGCTGCCCTACGAAGGCATGCTTCCGCACCAGATGCGCGCAGCCACTTATGAGTTCCTGAGTTTTCAGATGCGTTTCGAGGGTGCTTCTGACAAAGTAGCCATCTTCGGCTCCGGTGCTTCCGATGCGCGGACGCATTACATCCGGAATGGAAATGGCGAAAAGCCCATCACCGACGTTCCCGATTACGAGGTGCTGGAATACC
>JAGWYC010000020.1 GCA_018969565.1 Bacteroidota bacterium
CGGCAGTTACTTCTTCAACCACATCTATTTTTTCCGGATAGCGAATAATCAGCGATATGCCCGTACTCGCGGCTTTTTGTTCACAATAAGCGTGATCCGTTAAAATTTCGTCAATCTGTTTTTCGGCAATGTTTACCCAACGAGGGTCGGTTGCCAGTTTCAGCCCCAGCATGGTACAAAATTAATGAAGGCCTGAATGGCCCAGAATATCATCGGCAATTTTCCGGTCGTTGGACAAACGTGGAACTTTATTCTGACCACCCAGTTTCCCCTGTCGTTTCATATAAGCAATGAATGAACCTTTAGGCAGGATACTCAGTTTCAGTGGACGAAGAATAGAACCGGTAATTAAGTCCCGGTAATAGATATTCTGCTTTTGCATGGCTTCATCGAGCGCCAGCGCGAAGGCTTCGGCCTGTTGCGGGGCGACATCAAATTCCACCAGCCATTCGTGGTATGGCAAGCCTGATTCAGGGTTCACCTGAGGCGCCACAGTAAATTCCACAGTTCTCGCAGCAAATGCGGCACTTACCTGCTGCATGGCACGCTCCACTTCTTCTCCAATCACATGCTCTCCAAAGGCAGAAATGAAATGCTTGATGCGACCGGTTACAACAATTTTATAAGGATTTTTGGAGATAAACTTCACCGTATCACCTATGCTGTAGCCCCAAAGACCGGCATTGGTATTCATGATTACCGCGTAGTTCACACCCAGTTCCACATCCTCGATTCCCAGCCTGATGGGTTGAGCAGAGAAGTACTCAGTTACGGGAACAAATTCATAATAAATGCCTCCGTTCAACAACAACAGCAAACCGGGTTCAGACTGTCTGTCCTGAAATGCAATAAAACCCTCGCTGGCAGGATAGGTTTCAATACTGGGAATCTGGGCACCGATGGTCTGATAGATTTTCTCCCGGTAAGGTTCAAAATTCACCCCCCCATAAACCAGCAGTTCAAATTGGGGAAACACTTCTCGGAGTTGATCCTTCCCGCTCAATTGCAGCACACGGTCAAAATACATTTGCACCCAGGGCGGTATTCCGCTGATGAGTGACATAGGTTTATTCAGCGTTTCACGAGCTATCCGATCCACTTTTTCTTCCCAGTCTTCAACACAGTTTGTTTCCCACGAAGGAAGTTGATTGCGACGCAGGTAGGAAGGCACATGGTGGTTTACAATACCGCTGAGGCGCCCGCTGAGCATACCATTTTTCTCTTCCAGCACCGGGCTTCCACTCAGAAAAATCAGATTCCCGTCGAGCCAGCTTGCCCTGCCTGTTTCCTGTATGTAACACAACAAGGCATCACGCGCACTACTGATGTGAAAGGGCATGCTTTCACGGGTTATAGGTATGTATTTAACCCCTGATGTGGTTCCGGATGTTTTTGCCAGATAACTGGGTTTCCCCGGCCAGAGCACATCTGATTCACCGGAAACCATCCTGTCCATCCACGGGCGCAAAGCCTCATAATCGCGAATGGGAACCCTTTTCCTGAATTCTGCCGGACTGATATGGGCTGTCAGACCAGACTCCTTACCGAATGCCGTGCGGGGCAGCCATAGAGCCAGTTCGTTGAACTGTTTCTTTTGGGTTGCAATTCCGTCTTTGCTCCAGTGTTCAATTTTCCTGCGGATATATTGCGCAAGTGGCTTGGCGAGTAAGGATTTCAAACCCATGCCTCAGCAATTAATCTTGGCAACCCTGCGTTCATGTCTGCCTCCTTCGAAGGATGCATTCAGCCAGGCCTGTACAATTTTCAAAGCCGCAGGTTTGGTAACAAAACGGGCCGGTATGCAAATGATATTGGCATCATTATGCTGACGAGCCAGCGCGGCCACTTCTTCTTTCCAGCAAAGGGCCGCCCTGATGTTGGCGTGCTTATTTGCAGTCATGCAGACTCCGTTGCCACTGCCACAAATCAGAATACCCAGTTGATTTTCTCCGGAACTGACACTTTCCGCTACCGCATGAGCATAATCCGGATAGTCCACACTGTCAGGGGAGTCCGGACCGAAATCCTGCGGTTCGTGTCCCAGTTCCAGTAAGAAGGCCAGCAGTTCATTCTTCAACTTAAAACCGGCGTGGTCAGCGCCTACGGCGATGCTGTATGATGGGGTCATGATGCTTGTTCTTCTTTCTTTTCACTGCGTGCAGCAATGAGGATTCCCACTTCGTAAAGACTGTATAAAGGCAATGCAAGAATCAACTGGCTGAGCATATCGGGAGAAGGGGTGGCCACAGCGGCAACGATAAAGATGATTACCACAGCGTATCTCCTGTTCTTTCTGAGGAAAGATGCTGTTACTATACCCACTCGTGCCAGCACATACATCAGCACAGGAAGTTCGAATACAAGTCCTGTGGCCAGGCAGAGGAAACTTACATAGTTTACTGCGTTTTGCATGGTAACAATATTCTGCACTTCATCACTGATGCTGAAGTTGGCGAAGAAATTCACCGATATGGGCACCAGAATGAAATAGCTGAACAACACCCCAATGAAGAACAACATGCCCACAAAAAATACAGTACCACGGGTTTTGCGCACTTCTTTATCGCTCAGGGCGGGACGAATAAACTTCCATAGTTCCCATACGATAAAAGGGAATGCCAATACTAATCCTGCAATGAAGGCAATTTTAAACGCGGCAACGAATTGCCCCTGTAATTGAAGGTTCTGGATTTGAATCACCGGAGGAGTAATGCACATGCGCTCATCACCGAACAGATTCTTACCCATTTTGCACATGATCTGATAGGTAACGAAATTGCCCTTGAATGGCGCAAAAATCACACCGCCCACAATTTCTTTGATGTAGATGAATGCCAGAACGAAACCAACGGAAATAAAAGCAAAAGCGCGCATAACGTGCCGGCGCAGTTCATCAACATGGTCAAAGAAAGACATGTTGCGTTCGTGAGGAAATTGCGCCGAATCTTCCGCTTCTTCCTGATCTAAGGGCATATTACGGATATTATTTCATCAACATTCCACCGCAAACCGAGATGGTTTGACCGGTAACGTAGGAACTCAGATCGCTTGCAAGGAATACGCACACATTGGCCACATCTTCCGGAGTTCCACCGCGTTTAAGAGGGATATCATCAATCCAGGATTGCTTTACCTGCTGATCCAGTTTTTCAGTCATTTCGGTTTCAATGAACCCGGGTGCAACCACATTGCAACGGATATTCCGTGAACCTAACTCCTGAGCAACACTTTTGGAGAAGCCGATGAGTCCTGCTTTGGAAGCGGCATAGTTAGCCTGACCTGCATTACCGTCAACACCAACCACCGATGACATATTGATGATGGATCCGGCGCGATTGCCCAGGAAATGCCTCAGGAAAGCTTTGGTAAGATTAAATGCTGACTTGAGGTTGATATTAATCACCTCGTCCCACTGTTCTTCGGTCATGCGCATCAGCAGGTTATCGCGGGTAATACCGGCGTTATTAATCAGAATATCAACCTTACCGAATTCGGCAATTACTTCATTGGCAAGGGTTTCTGCGGATTTAAAGTTGGCGGCATCTGATTTCCAGGCTTTAACCTTCACGCCGAATTCGTTGCTTAATTCCTGGCACAGGGTTTCTGCGGCGGCATCAGAAGATGCATAGGTAAAGGCAATATGTGCGCCTTCTGCAGCGAAGCGCCTGGCTATACCTTTGCCGATACCGCGGGTAGCTCCGGTAATCAGGGCTGTTTTACCTTGTAACAACATGACCCGGCAAATATAGGCTGCTGACAGAACCTTGCACAACACAGGACCAAGCTTATAAATGCGTAAGCCCCGCCGAAGCGGGGCTTATCTGCAACATAAAACAACATATAACAATCGGTATCAGTAGCTTACGCTGATTCGGCGGGTAATGCTGTTGATGCCATCGGTAAAGCGCACGAGGTAAATACCTGAGCTCCATGAAGAACAATCTATCCACTGGGTGCTTTGGGCATTCCCGGTAAACAGTATTCTTCCATTCAGGTCACTCACACTCACCACACCTGAAGCTGCGTGTTCCAGGGAAATCGCAAATCTGTTTTGTGCTGGATTAGGAAATACCTGCATCTGAGGAGTATTCACACCGGCAGACTGCATATCAGTTCTGTTGAAGCGCTCAGTTTGCAATTCTTTTCCACTCACACCGTCATGAACCAGAACCATCGGGGCGGCGTTGTCAACACCCAGAGTGAAATAACGTGTTGAGGAAGTAGTGCCGGTGGTGCTGGTTACAAAACCGCCTGAGGCTCCACCTGCAGGGCCGAGGTTATTCCAGCCGGTGCCGTCATTTCCTGCTACTCGAATATCTGCAGCAGACCATCCGCCGGGAGCATTGGTAGTGGGAAGTCCCACCTGATATGCCGTAGCTCCGGCAACGCGATCAACCTTCCAGTATTCTGTGGAAGAAACTGCGTCAAGGGGTGCATTTACGGTATTGGTGCCGGAATAGCCGGTGTTGAAGTACTCGATGGTATAGGTATTTCCGGTAGTGCCGTTATTGATGTAAATAGGATTGTAGGCAGTACTCTTACCCACCGGTATCTTCACACTTGCCGGCCAGGTAAGACCACCATGAGCAACGGTTACCGGGCCGTTGATGTAGGAGTTAGAATTTCCGCCGTACAACATGGTAGGCAGGGTAATATTCAGCAGATAACCATTGGTATTGAGCACACCGTAAGAAAAGCGCATAGCACGTGCTTCTACATCAGACGACATGGTTACAGAACCACCGGTTTTATCCAACTCAATCAGTTGATTGTAGGCATTTTTTGCAGCGCTGCTCAGGGTTATTGACTGATGCGCACTACCTTTAAACACCAGTTTATCGGTGAACTTCATGGCCGTATTGGGTGCAGTCTCAGCGGACAACAAATTACCTTCAAGAAATACCTGAATATTCGCCAGATAAGCGTCTGCACTGGTAATTTTCAAGTTGCCACGCACATACATCACATCAAGCACAGAAGACCAGTTGAGGGTACCTTGAACACCTCCATTGGTAACGGTAATTACTACTTCATTAAAGAACACAGTATCATCATGATGAGTAAATGTTAGTCTGTTACCGGTTCCATCCAGGTTCAGCACGCCATTCTGCGGATTAAAGGCATTTGAGTTGGCAAAATCCCAGCATCCGGCAAAGAACAATGTGTCGTCATCAGGGGCGACTAATTGTCCGTCAGCCAGTACATGAAGTCCTGTTGAAACGCTGGCACGGAGACGCGCATTTCCTGAGCCGTCAAACGTAAGCCTGCCCTTAGCAATGTGTACAGTTTCGCCGGAATTTCCAATGTCCTGCAAGCCCACCACTGTTACCCAGTCGGTAGCGCTTCCCTTTTCCACCCATACGTTATAGTTGCCGGTCAGAAAGGTCTTATGGAAAAACCTGCCGTTGCCGGATCCCAGAAACGCCAGGGTGGCATGACCTGCATTACTGAACGAATGCAGAATATCATTGTTGGCCATACTGGGCTCCACTATCACAGAGTCACCGCCGGCAACCCAGTCATCCACAGCCCATCCTGTGAGCGTTGCTTCCATCAGCGATAGACGGTTCAAGGCAAAAATGCGGTCATTGGTAGGGCCATTCGTATACAGATGACCGGGGGCTGTGGTATCTCCTGCACCATCGCGCTTTTTATCAATTTCGATGTTCCAGAAAGTCATTAAGGTATTATTGGTGTTGATGGTACCATTTCCCGAGCCACAGAACCGTGCCAACCCATTTTTGTGCATATAGAGGCCAAGTGCCTGTCGCGTCAGATTACCTCTCAGATATACAATGCCTGCACGAGGGACATTGGTTTTCTGAAAACCGTCAGGCGCTGTGAACTTGGCAAAGTTGTTCAGAACCAGATTTTGAATGTCCACGTATCCTTTGGTTATCGCAGCAAAAACACTATTATTCATGGTCCAAGTTCCGGTAATCAATGCTGTTTTGGTACTGAGATAGGCGTTAAAGCCCATGAGGATATCATTGGCCTGAAACAAGCCATTTGAATCCGATGCAACCAACATACCGCCCTGCATTACCAGATTGCGCATTTGCAGAGACGATGTGCCGCGCACATAAATTCTTCCCGTCCAGGAGCCCATCACGCTGAAGTCGCGTACCTGAATAGTGCCATAAATGTCGCAGGTTTTTGTGGAAGTGCCATTAAAACGCACATCGTCATCACAATCCGGAACACCGTCAGGACTCCAGTTGGCTGCAGTGTTCCAGTTGTTATCAACCCCGCCTCCGTCCCAGATTTTCAGGTTATTGATTCCATCCCCGCATGGCGGTGCTGCTAAAGCCGTTGTTGTGACGCAGGCAATTGCGCAATAGGCCAGTGTACTTAGTAGTTTCTTCATAACATATTTTATTAAACTGTCTCACAAACCTATCCTGCCATGAAGCATGTCTGATTTGGCGTTACATGAAAGTATAATGCCGATGCACAGAAGGCATAATGACTTGTACAAGCTGATTCTTCTCGTTAAGGGTTCATGCCAGCGCACAGCCTGAGTATATTTGAGCAGCCAAGCAGAATCACTCATGGAACTCCACTCGCAGGCACCCCTTGCCGAAAGAATGCGCCCAAAAAAATTGTCGGATTACATCGGGCAGCCGGAGTTGCTTGGCCCCAATGGCCGTTTACGGCATTTAATAGAACAAGGGAAAGCCCCCAGTATGATCTTGTGGGGACCTCCGGGAACGGGGAAAACCACCCTGGCAGAAATTATAGCCGATGCCATGAATCTGGAAGTGCGCAAACTCAGCGCCATCAGCAGCGGAGTAGCCGACCTGCGAAAAGTGTTCGAGGAAACACGCATGCTGGGCCGTATTGTGCTGTTCATTGACGAAATACACCGCTTCAATAAATCGCAACAGGATGCACTGTTGGGCGCTGTAGAAAAAGGCCGGATACTGCTGATCGGCGCCACCACAGAGAATCCCAGTTTTGAAGTGAATCAGGCCTTGTTGTCCCGCTGTCAGGTCTATGTGTTGCAAAGCTTCACCAAAGAAGAACTCAACACCATTTTACAGCAAGCGGTCGGTAAAGATGAAATACTAAAAACCAAGAGCATCACATTACAGGAAACCGATGCCCTTATTTATCATTCCGGCGGTGATGCGCGTAAACTGCTGAACCTACTGGAATTGGTTGTTATGTCTGCTCCTTCAGAAACGATATTGATTGACAATGCCATTACCGGAAAGGTACTGCAGCAAAAATTGGCTCACTACGACAAATCCGGCGAGCAACACTACGATATCGTGTCTGCATTCATCAAGAGTATGCGCGGCAGTGATCCGAATGCCGCCTTGTATTGGATGGCGCGCATGCTGGATGGTGGTGAAGATGTGAAATTCATCGCGCGGCGCATGATTATTCTGGCCAGCGAAGACATCGGCAATGCCAACCCTAATGCCCTGCTGCTGGCTACATCGTGCTTTCAGGCGGTATCCATGATTGGCATGCCCGAAGCCAGAATCATTTTGAGTCAGACGGCAAGCTATCTGGCGTCAAGCCCCAAGAGCAACAGGGCCTACGAAGCCATTGAATTTGCACTCGAACAGGTCAGGAAACATGGTGACCTGCCGGTACCGTTGCATCTGCGGAATGCGCCCACTAAGCTGATGAAGGAACTGGATTATGGGAAAAACTATCAATACGATCACCACGCAGAAATGGGTTTTGCCGGGCAGGAATTTTTGCCCGAGGCACTGAGTGGTACACGTATTTACGACCCGGGAAACAACCCCAGAGAAGAAGAATTACGTCGCTTCCTCAAGGCCCGCTGGCAGGATAAATACGGATACTGAGCAGTTTAGCTCAATTCATCGTATCTTTGCCGTATAATTTCGCACTTTGAATCATTTTGAGCAGTTGGGTTTAGCGCCCGCATTACTGCAAGCTATTGAAAAAATGGGCTTCGAAAAGCCCACTCCCATCCAGGAAGCTTCTATACCGGTATTACTTGACACAGGTCGGGATGTGCTTGGATTGGCCCAGACAGGAACCGGAAAAACAGCCGCCTTCGGCTTGCCCCTGCTTCAGTTATTACAAACAGAAAACAAGCATACCCAGGCATTGGTAGTTTGTCCTACCCGGGAACTGTGTAACCAGATTTCAAGAGATCTGAGCGCATTCAGCAGTTTCATGCCCGGCATCGAAATCGCTGCGGTGTACGGTGGAAGCAGTATGGATAAGCAGATTCAGTCCCTGCGACGCGGAGCCCAGATTATCGTGGCAACGCCGGGCCGACTTATGGATTTGATGAGCCGTCGTGCGGTAAAACTGGAGCAGGTTTCCATGGTGGTACTTGATGAAGCAGACGAAATGCTGAACATGGGTTTTGAAGAAGATGTGGAACATATCCTCTCCTTCACCCCTGCCGGCAAGCGCGTTTGTCTGTTCTCAGCTACCATGCCCCCTGAAATCAGGCGTATTGCCAAAAAATACATGACCGACCCGCTGGAAGTGGCCGTTGGAAAAGAAAATGCAGGCAATGAGAACATAGAGCATGAATATGCCGTGGTAAACTCCCGCGACAAATACGCGGCCCTGAAGCGGGTACTTGATTATACCGGCGACCATTTCTACGGAATTATATTCTGTACCACGAAAATGGAAACTCAGGATATTTCCGACAAGCTCATCAAGGATGGTTATAACGCAGACTGTCTGCACGGCGATCTGAGTCAGCAGCAGCGGGAAAAGGTAATGAACCGTTTCCGTCATAAGGCCGTGCGTATCATGCTGGCTACCGATGTGGCTGCCCGTGGTATTGATGTAAGCGGGCTTACGCACGTAATCCACTACCACCTTCCCGATGCCATTGAAAACTATACCCACCGCAGCGGTCGTACGGCCCGTGCCGGCAGAACAGGTATTTCATTTACGCTGTTGAACGTGCGCGAGGCTTATCGCCTGAAGGAAATTGAAAAGAAGGCCAACATTCGTTTCAAGCGCATACAAATTCCCGCTGCGCGTGAAGTGCTGGACCGCAAACTGCTCACCTTCACCCAAACCATTGCCAGCCAGGATGTGGATGAATCCATGTTCAGCCAGGAGCATTTCGACAATATGGAAGTGCTGATGGCTATGGATAAAGGAGAAATTATCAAGAAGATTCTTTCGCTGGAACTGAAGCGCTTTGCCGCCGATTACCTGAACGCTCCCGACCTGAATGCGGGCGATAAAGCCGCTGCCAGCGTTGAACAGGCCGATGGCTCTTCTACGCGCATCTTCGTAAGTGTGGGCAAGAAAGATGGCTTTGAAACCATGAACTTCAAAGACTGGGTAGCAGAAGTCAGTGGCGTAAAGAAGAAGTTCCTGCACGTATATGTGAAAGGCGTTTACTCTTTTGTAGATGCTTCGGCGGCTGATGTTCCTGCTCTGCTGGAAACATTGAACAAGCAGGAAGTTGACGGTCGTGTAGTTCGCGCGGAAGTCACTGCACGTGCAGCAGACCAGGGTGAGCGCAAGTTCAAAGGCAAAAGCCGGGGCAACTTCGGCCAGGATCGTGAACGCGAGGGCGGATGGAAAAAGCAGCCCTGGTCGGGCGGTAAGAAATCGTCCGGTTCCGGTAATTTTTCCGGAAAGCGCGATTTTGCCCAAACCGGCTTCAAAAAGAAGAAATACTAAATTACAGGCGTTTCAGCCTCTGGGGTCAGAATGGTATGGAATCCGTTCCATGAAATCTACCTCAAAGGATGCCACGCCAAAATCTTCCGATACCCTTCCACGCATTTGGTACACCCCTCTGCCGCGGAATGGGAAACGCCTGATTGAGGGTGGAAAGTGCACGGTGTCGAAAAACATACCCCGGCAATCTATCCAGGTACCAAAGTACATTTCGAGTCCTTTCAGGGTGCGTGTGGGCTTCACCGCCACCAGATAACCGCAGATGTGCATGCGCCGGCCTTTGTGCTCTGCCTGAAGCATCACGGGCGCCGGTCTTAGTCCTTCGGGAAACGCAGCCATCATAAAGGGGTCGCAGAGGGGAAATCCCAGCAACTCCAGTTGTTCAAAGGCGTCTTCCAGCGGGCGGGTAATCAGGGTGGGCAGGCTCCAGCTTTTAGGCGGTTCGCGGAATAGGGTACGGGGTTCGCTGACGGCATTGCTCTTACTCAAAAGCCAGTGCAGTTCCCACATCAGGGCCTTGCGGTCTGCGCCGGTAAAACGAAAAGCCCCTATGCGCAGGAGCAGTTTCATCTGGGACAAGGTACAGGGAACTCGTTCCGTGAAATCTGTAAGTCCGGCAAAAGGTCCGTGGCGCCGGCGCTCTTCCAGTATCTGCGCAATAAAACGCTGTTCCAGTCCCTGCACCATACCCAGCCCGAGCCAGAGTATAGTGCCTTGCAGGCTGGCTTCAGCCATGCTGTTATTGACGCAGGGCGCTTCTACCACAGCGCCGCACATCCGTGCAGCATGCACATAAAACTCGGTGCGGTAAAAACCGCCGTAGTTATTGATGACTGCGGTGTAGAACTCCAAGGGATAATATGCCTTCAGAAACAGGCTCTGATAGCTTTCCACGGCATAGCTGGCGCTGTGGCCTTTGGCGAAACTGTATCCGGCGAAGCTTTCCACCTGCTGCCACACTTCGGCAGCCAGTTCATCGGAGTGTCCACGCTCGCGGCAGGATACAAACCAGCGTTCGCGCACGCGCCTGAATTCCTCCCTGCTGCGGTACTTCCCGCTCATGCCGCGGCGCAGCACATCGCTCTCATCCAGCCCCAGTCCGGCAAAGTGGTGCGCCACCTTAATCACATCTTCCTGATACACCATCACGCCATAGGTATCGGGCATGATATCCAGCAACACCGGATGGGCCTTCATACGCTCCTGAGGATCCACATGCCTCAGGATAAAGGCGCGCATCATGCCACTGCTGGCCACTCCGGGCCGGATGACACTGCTGGCTGCCACGAGGGTATAGTAATCGTTGCATTTCAGTTTCTGCAACAACTGGCGCATGGCAGGACTTTCCACATAAAAACAGCCCATGGTGCGCCCGCTGCGTATCAGGCTGTTCACCCGCGTATCGTTCTTAAACTCCTGGATGCGGTGAATATCCACCTCCACTCCCCTGTTCTCCCGGATGATGTTCACCGCCTCGCGGATATGCCCCAGTCCGCGCTGGCTCAGGATGTCGAACTTGTGCAGGCCCAGGTCTTCAGCCTCCAGCATGCTGAACTGCACGGTGGGGAAACCCTTGGGCGGCAAATCGGTGGCACTGTAACAAAAAATGGACTTGCTGCTGATCAGGATACCCCCGGCGTGAATGCTCCGGTAGTTGGGCATTTCATGAATGCGGCGGGCATAGCGCAACATGAGCGCATGCGTATCTTGAGCAGGCTCATCGCGCTGCAAGGGCTTTAGCTGTCCCGGAAGCCGCTCCAGCATGCGGTCTGTTTCTTCTTTGGGCAATCCGAACACTTTGCCCAGTTCACGAAGCACCGCATTGGTCTGAAAGGTGCTGTACACGGCCAGCAGGGCGGTGTGTTCTTTGCCATGCTTCTCAAAAATGTAGCGGGTAAGCTCATCGCGGTCGCGCCAGGAGAAATCCAGGTCGAAGTCGGGCGGACTGGTACGATACGGATTGATGAAGCGTTCGAAATACAAGTCCAGTTCCACAGGGTCCACGTCGGTAATGCGCAGACAGTAGGCCACCACGCTGTTGGCGCCGCTGCCCCTTCCCACATAAAAAAATCCACGGCTGTGGGCGTAGCGCACAATATCCCAGCTAATCAGGAAATAGGCTGTAAATCCCAGCGACTCAATCACCTTCAGTTCCTTTTCCAAACGCTCAAGTGCTTTAGCATCACGCTGCGGATAGCGCGCGCCGAAGCCTTCGCGGGCCAGGGAGTGCAACAAACGACTGTCATCCTCCGCATTGCCGGTGAAGCTGGATTTATTCTGATTTTTACCAAACTGCGGGCTAAAGCGGCAACGCGCAAGCAGCTCGGCGCTGCGCTGCAGCAATTCCGGGTAATCACAGTATTGTTCCAACAGGGTTTCCATGCTGCGGTAGGTATCCTCGCTGCTGCCTGTATCGGCGGGGCTGAGGCGGCTGAGCAGGCAATTCTTATCAATACAGCGCAGCAGGCGATGGGTATTGAAATCAATTTCATTGCGGAAGGTGGCGGTACACAGGGCTGCAAGCTTGTGTGCCTGCCTGCGCCAGGGCGACCCATACAGGCGGCTCAGGTCTTCAGGCTTCACCCCTACATACTCAAAATCGCGCAGGCTGTGGGCAAACTGAGGCGCTGAGGCCTGTGCAAAGGGATAGATAACCAGGCAATGGGCAAAATCAGGGGCCAGCGGAGGGAATGGCTTGTGCTGCATCAGGTGGAGGCTCAGCCAGCGATTGAGTTCTTCAAAGCCTGCTTCATTCGTAGCCAATACCACATACAACTGCTTTGCCCCATTGCGAACATCAGCCCCGCCGGCTACGGGGATACCCCTGTTTGCGGCCTCCCTGAAAAAATCCGGAATACCGGATACCGCGTTGATGTCTGTAAGAGCCAGCATCGGTGCCTGCTCGGAGTTTCCCGGCGGCGACAGCAGAGGCAAACGCTTCTTCCAGGCACCGGGAATCAGGGCCGATAACCCATCGGCAACTGCCAGTTCCGGCTCGGCAGACAGGCCGCTGAACCATTTAAGAATATCTGCCGGAGGCAAAATTCCGTAACGCAAACTGAACCAACTGTGACAATTGAGGAACAAATGATAAATTTTTAATCTGTTTTTCGTTCATAATTTACACATTTTGATGCGTTTGTAAACATTTAAAAACAGGAAACACTGCTTTAATCGCATCCGATACCGGCGGCAACGGCTATCTTCGACCTTGAAAAAACATGGAGGCGTTGCGAAATACAGACTTAAGCAAAGTGCTGGTACTGGATATAGAAACGGTATCGGCGCAACGCGATTTTGCTTCCCTCGACTCTGAGTGGCAGCATTTATGGTCGCTAAAGGCGCGCAATGTGGCCAAAGAGCAAACACCGGAAGAAGCTTATGAGCGGGCGGGCATATACAGCGAATTTGCCCGGGTTATTTGCATCAGCGTGGGTATTTTTCAGCCTTATAACCAGCATTATCGCTTCAGGGTAACTTCCTTTTACGGACATGATGAACATGATGTGCTGCAACGGTTTGCCGATTTGCTCCACAGGCGGTTTCACGGGAAAGATTTCATTCTCTGCGCCCACAACGGAAAGGAGTTTGATTTTCCGTTTCTGGCCCGGCGCATGACCATCCAAGGTATTCGGCTGCCCTTGTTGCTTGATATGGGCGGCAAAAAGCCCTGGGAAATCCAGCACCTGGACACTATGGAACTGTGGAAGTTCGGCGACTTCAAAAATTACACATCGCTGGCACTGCTGGCCAAAGCACTGAGTATCCCCACACCTAAAGATGACATTGACGGCAGTCAGGTGGGCAGGGTTTATTATGAAGAACAGAATCTGGAGCGCATTAAAACCTATTGTCAGAAAGATGTGTTCACTGTTGCACAGATTCTGTTGCGCATGCGCGGAGAACCTTGTATTCCTGCGGAAGATGTATTTGAAGTATAAAATAGCCCGCCGCGAACATCCGCATGACCTGTGTCAACACATTGATAGTCAGCGGCATTATATTTGCGTCTTATGAATCTTGGGGCAATCGGCAAACTGACAGCCATATTCTTATTGCTGAACGCATCCCTTGCACCGCTGCAGGCTGCTGAGCCAACAGTTCAGGCCTCCTCGGTTACATTCCAGAACATTACCTGTAACAGCATACGCATCAACTGGACACGTGGCAACGGCGCCCGTTGTATTGTTCTGGTGAAGGAAGGTTCTGCAGTGGATGCAAACCCGGCTGATGGCATGTCTTATACCTCCTTCAGCGCTTTCGGAACCGGCTCGGAAATTGGCACAGGCAACTTCGCCGTCTATAATTTTCTGGGTAACAATGTGACCATTACAGGCCTGAAATCAAACACCGATTATTACGTTGCTGTATTCGAACACGACAACGTTCTGCCTGATTTCCTCACCACAAATCCGGCCAGAGGAAAAGTGAAAACACATTTCCTGAAGGTTGATTACACCTATTCGTACACAGACACCTGCCAGTTCAACAACCTGTTCAATTTCAAGAACAATACCACATCCAGCTTCACAGGACTTACTTATTTCTGGACCTTCGGCGACGGAAATACGAGTTCAGCCAAGGACCCCACCCATTCATACGCCAACGGAGGCAATTATTTCACGAGCCTCACGGTAACACCGTCATTGGGATGCCCGAACGTTTTTAACAATCCTAAAGCCACGCTGGTAATCCCCAATATGTTCATCCGCATTGGGGTGAACGATACGGTGCAGTGTTTGTACAACAACAGTTTCCAGACAATTAACAAAGACTCTACCCGTATTTTCAACAAACTGAGTTTTGATTATTTGTGGGATTTCGGAGATGGAGAAACAAATACCCTTCCTGCTCCTAAAAAGAAATACTACAAAGCGGGTAATTACCGTATCAAACACCTGGTAGAAACTTATTACTCCAATAACAGAACAGGCTGTCGCGACAGCGGCTTCCTGGATGTGGTGGTTCAGCCTGACCCTTCCACCAGCAGCTATGTGAACGATGCGGTGCAATGCCTGAAATACCAATCTTTCCAGTTCGACAACTTCACACCGAATATCATCAGCTATTCCTGGGATTTTGGCGATGGCAAAACAAGCACCTTGAAGAACCCTACGCATCAATATCCCGGAACCGGCACCTATACCATCATTCACCGCGCTCAGAGCAACGAAGGATGTGTGGGTTCTGATACGTTTCAGGTTAAAGTTACTCCGAATCTTAATTCCGCTTTTTCAGGACTGGCGCCGGATTATTGTCTGAATGACCCTCCGGTAACACTAACCCCTGCCGTGAGTGGTGGCATGTTCTACGGAACCGATGTCAGTGGCAACACCTTTAAACCGGCCACCGTGGGCACACATTCCATCAGCTATATCATCAGTGATACCGTTTGTGCCGATACTACCATACTTCCTGTTTTGGTAAAACCCATTCCACAGTTCAGTCTGGGAAGCGATATTAATGAGTGCGTAAGTGGTACTGTGACCCTGAGTACCTCTCAACCGGGAACCTATTCCTGGAGTACCGGCAGCAGCGCCCCTTCTATTTCGGTTACCAAAAGTGGAAACTACGCACTGAAAATCACCGATAACGGCTGTAGCTGGCAGGATGACATCAACGTATTCATCGGATCTGCTCCGAAAGTCAGGCTTCCTTCAGATACTTCCCTGTGCAAAGGCGGATTTATTTATCTGTCTGCGACCTGGCCTAAATCAACCTATCGTTGGAGTACAGGAAGTACAGACAGCGTAATCATGGTCAGCCAGTCCGGTAATTACAACGTTACTGTTACCAACCCTTGCGGGAATGCCTCAGATGATGTGAACGTATTTTTACAGGAGAACATCTGCAATTTGTTCATCCCAACTGCTTTCACACCCAACCGCGACGGATTCAATGAGTTTTTTGAAATTACCGGCAAGGATATCACTCCGGTAAGCCTTAAAATCTATAATCGCTGGGGCCAGAAGGTATATGAAAATACGGCTAATGAATTCCGCTGGGACGGCACCTATATGGGTGAGGTTTGCCAACCTGAATCTTATACCTGGCGTTTTTCCTATCGCCTGAACCTTGGCGCGTTTTCACGCATCAACACCTTTAGTGGTTCTGTGCAGTTAATCTGGTAAGAACCCACAATCAATTAAGAACATAAAAAAAGCCGCCTGATGGGCGGCTTTTTTTATGGCAGACCCGTTATTCAGGCCTTTTGCATTTCGGCGAAATAATGAAAGAACCAGGGAATGGTTTCAATACC
>JAGWYC010000302.1 GCA_018969565.1 Bacteroidota bacterium
AGTTTTGATGTGTACCACGGCTGCGGTGGCCACTTCTGCCACAGAGGTAAAATCGAAAGCCGGGGTTCCGTTGATGCTGGCAAAACGCGCCGCATAAGGAGAGGCCTGCTGTCGGGCTTCTATGGAACCCGAAACTGCACGATTGCTGATCCAGCGGTTCAGGGCCAAGGCCCCCGCGCCACCCAGAAAGGCAGCCAGAATCAGAATTCCTGTTTTTTTCATTGTTCCGTTCATGATGCGAAAATTAATGTTCTTCATTGGCTCTTTTTCAATTTTTGTTCCAAAGCAACGGGCAGTAAACTCAAATCCGGCGGACTTATTTTATTTTCGAAGCTGCCTTTTACCTCTTTCGACAAAAAGGTATTAAATATCCGTGAAATGTTCGGTTCAAGAACACCGGGAGACGAGGAGATTCGCTCCATGATCAGCGCAGGAAACCAGGAAGCCCTGGTGGTTCTGTACCGCAAACATCATCACATGCTCAGGCGCTTTGTCATGAACAATCAGGGATCAAAAGAGGATGCGGAAGACCTGATTCAGGAGGTTCTGGTTGCAGCCTGGCAAAACGCACAGAAACAGGAATTTACGTTGAGCGCCGGCTGGGGCACCTACCTGATGGCCATCGGACGCAACCTCTGGCTCAAGCAATTGCGCAAGGAATTGCGCTACAGCGATAAGGACCCCGCAGATGCTGAAAAAATGTCAGCAGATGTCAGGCCTGAACGCATGGACCTGAACAAGGTGGTGGAAATGGTGGAAAAACTGGATGAGAATTGCCGCCGCCTGCTCACGCTCTTCTACTTTGAAGCACTAGACATGGAACAAATTGCCCTGCGCCTGGGTTATAATAATGCAGATACGGCTAAGGCCAAGAAGTACCAATGCTTCAAGCGTCTGGAAGGAAAGGTGAAGGAACAATTTAAGAAGGAAGATTTTTTAGGCTGAAGTCATGACAAATCCCGTAGATCACAGCGAATGGATTGACCGCTACCTGCGCGGGGAACTGCGTGGAGAAGAATTGGACGTGTTTGAACGCAAACTGCAGCAGGACCCCCAGTTCGCCTTGGAATTCAACAGCCATAAACTGCTGGCGGATGCCATCCGGGCTGCCCGCAAGGAAGAACTGAAGCGTTTCATAGCGGAACGCACCCGACACCGCGTGATCACCCTGCCTCGAAACCGCAGTTTCCTGATCGGACTGGCCGCCTCCATAGCCATTTTCGCCGCGGGCTGGCTGGGTTGGAAATCTGTATTGCCCAAAATGCAGAAGCAGGAAGTGGCGGCAAATAAGGAACAAAAATCCGGCAACACAGCCGACAACGCCCCATCACCTGATGCTCCTCAGCAGGAAAAAGAACCGCAGGACCATACCCTCGCCTATCAAAAGCAGGAAGCTGTGGAAGCGATTCCTACGCCTGAAACAGCAGATGAACATCTCGCGCTCGAGGACAATCAGATGGCGCCTGCTGAAGCGGACATTAATCCACCGGATGCTCCAGACAGTAACCCCGAATTGGTAACCAGCGTGCGCGTGGCTCTGGCTGAATGGGAAGCAGAAAAACCGGCCGTTGATGTACAAATCAATGAAACGGTTGCCGTGCGCAAGGTTGCAGCCAGCAAGACCATTACCAAAGCTCAGGAAGGCGATGATAAGGTTGCTCCTGCAACTGCGCCTGTGCCCCCCGCTCCCCGCGCCAAGACAATTACCGACAATGCGGTGCAAGCTCAATACGACCTGGTATTTCTGAATGTGCCTGAACCCGGAACAGCTTATGAAATGAAAAGCACGCAGCAAATCCAACTGTTTAACATCACCTACCTCAATCCCTTGCTCATCCGTTACAAGGGAAGACATTTCCTGCGCAGCGCCGGTATCTGGTATGAACTGAGTATCCCTTCCACAGGGAAACAGCCGCTTATTCCGTTGAAAGACAAAGCCCTCCTGAACGAATTCGGCAGCGAATGAAATTCTACAAATACCACGGCGCCGGCAATGACTTCATCCTGCTCGACAACCGCGACGGCAGCATTCTTGACTTGCCCGTAAAAGACTGGTGCAATCGCCACACCGGCATTGGCGCCGACGGGCTCATGCTGCTGGAAAACGACCCGGAACTGGATTTCCGCATGGTTTACTTCAACAGCGATGGCGGCCTGAGCACCCTGTGCGGTAACGGAGCCCGCTGTATCAGCAGATTTGCTGCCGATCTGGGGTTGGTTAAAGGCGATACAGCGCAGTTCATGGCAGCAGATGGCCCGCACAGCGCCCGTTTCCTGCCGGATGGCGATATTTCTTTACAAATGCACGATGTACGCCATGTGGAGCATCGGGGCGACGACATGGTGCTGCATACCGGTTCACCACATTACATCATCTTCACCGACCGCGACCCCGCAGCCTATGACCTGATTACCCTGGCCCACCGGGTGCGCTATTCCGAACAATATGCGGAAACAGGTATCAACGTCAATCTGGTGGAAATGCGCAGTCCACAAACGCTGTTCATGCGCACCTATGAGCGTGGTGTGGAAGATGAAACACTCAGTTGCGGGACCGGCGTT
>JAGWYC010000303.1 GCA_018969565.1 Bacteroidota bacterium
TCCCGCTGCCGGTCCAGATTTGGAAACTGCGCCTTGCTTAAGGTGAGCTGTTCTTCCGGCAGGTTGCCTGTAGCTTTTTTTATATGCTCAAACACGTGCTGCCGGTGCATACGGATGACCATAGTGCCGAGCAGGGGCCATGCCAACAGCAAAGCCGGCATGAGCAAATTCAGCACTTTATGTAAGCCCCTTACACGCAACCGTGCAAAGATAGCCGGGGGTACCTAAAAAATTGCTGAAAGGCTCCGACAGCGGCTTCCGGATTCATAAAGCTTGGACGCACGATGTTCCATTGCTAGCTTTGTGAGATGTACATTTCCATCACCGGACTAAAACCCAAGGGTTTCAAAGGATTTTTTCGATTCTGGTTGCATGCCATACCTTCCTTCCGTCAGGCACAAACCGCTAAAGGCAATTTGTATTGCTCGGTAAAACGCATTCAGGGACAGCAATGTACGCTTACGGCCTGGGAAAGTCGCGACATCATGCTGGAATTCATGCGCAGCGGCGCCCACCTCCAAGCCATGAAGCAGTTCCATAAAATCGCCACGGGAAAAACCTATGGTTATGAATCCACAGCCATTCCAGATTGGAAACAGGCGTTTCCGCTGCTACAGGAAAAGGGCAGGGTGTATTGATGCGACAGGGGGTAGGTAGCCGGTGGCTGCTCCTGCATTCAGAGGTCCGAATCCTAATGCTCGGGGATAAAGTATTAGGCTGATATTGTTTTTTAAGTTGCCGAAATACGACTGCCTCACGCTTCAACCCCAATACGCAGCTCATTCAACTCAATACGGAACATCACCCGGGCTTCCAAGGCACGAAATACCCGTATCAGCGTGTCTATGGTCACATTGCCTGCGCTGTTTTCCAGCCGGGAAATCTGCGCCTTCTGAACCCCGACCATGCGCCCGAGTTCCTCCTGTGTAAGGTTTTGTTTTTTACGTGTTTGCCGGATGGCTTTGCCGGTGATTATCTATTCAAACTAATTTAGCTGAAGTAATAACCTGAGCTTGTCGTTTAACGCTGCTAATTCCTCATTACTCAGTCGACCTAAGAGCCCTTTTGCCAAAGCCCTGTCAATGGTAGCGATTTTCCCTGTGCGAATAAGAGAGGTTTTGAGTAATCCGTTCATTTGGGTAGGAGACATCATGATATCTGAATCTTCCTTCCAATCCGTTTGCGAAGTGATAAAACACGCTGTCAGGTCAAGTCCAGTGGCAAAAAGGACTACCGCAGGTCGAAGTTTGTTTCCGGATTGATCAGTAAATGGAAATCGCACCAGAACAATATCACCTTTATTCATGGTAAATTTCCTTTAAATCATCCTCAGTATATAAGTCTTCTTCGGCACGGAGAAACTCAAAGGACTCACTCTCAGAAACAGCTTTTTGAAGTTCCATGACCAGAGTTTGCTCTTCATGTTTTTTAATAATGAAGTCCGCAAAATCGAAGATCTCCAGAGCCTTTTCCTCCGGAAGTAAGGTGAGTATTTTTAAAGTTTTATCAATGATATTTTTCTTAGTCATAATTGATTAAATCAGGAGTTGATTATGTTCTGTTATCTACGTCGGTGTCCTCCAAAGATAGAAAATAATTCAAAATCCTTTGTCCAACTCTTGTTCCGGAAGTATAGTTTCTTCCTTTCACGGTCTTATCCATAGTTTTGCGATTAATAGCCTTAATTTCTCATGCCGCCCCATATTGTGCTGTTCATTGCCGACCCGAATGGGAATTTTGAGTTCCTGAAGGGATGAGCTGCGGGCTATCAGTTTCCGCACCCATGGAAATGATCTCACGAAGCCACCGGCAGCAGCAAGGGTCATGTATCTGTAATACTCCCGCATCCGGAACCAGTAACCACACCCTGGCATGTGCAATGGATGGAGCGCAGCGGTGTAAACCCGTTGCTTTGCACCTGTTGTGGCGAAGGCCAGCTGGTCTTGATAGAACGCACCAGGGGGCCCGGCATCGGAAAGGAGGTGTTGCGCGAATAAGCCGAACAGCCATCCGCCGCGGACTCAGCGAATATCCTTACACCGTAAGGCAGGCGAAGCCATGCCCATGCTGCAGAAAACCGACGAAATCCCATCATTGAACCACAATCCGAATGAAAAACATCAAAGAACGTTCAAGCCAATGCCTTCGATACTACGCATCGAAGGCTCAATCGGACTGCTTCTGCCCGGCAGAAGCAGCTCTTTATGCCGCCTGCGGGGCAGGCAAGCACCTACTTTGTACCCTAAGTCAGAATCTGGTTAGATAGCTCATAATCCACGTGTTACAGAACCAGGGCTTCGGTCAACACGGAGTAGTAAGCAACCCCGGCAAGTCAGCATTGCCGGGGTTTTTTATGAGGCGGGGTTGCTTCTACTCCGCTAAATGTTAGCTGCTGTTTTATTTTTAATTGTTATCTTGTTTATTTTTCATTTGATGGATAAATTGTGTCAGCGAAAATATACTGATGATAGCCTTGTCCCAAATTGTCTCCAATGATATTGTAGTAACATTCATTACCACCTCCAAAAGGCGATATGATTAATGGCTCTTTCAAAATCACTT
>JAGWYC010000304.1 GCA_018969565.1 Bacteroidota bacterium
TCCTTTCTGCCCTTGCCGGATATTTCGGTATGCGCATCGCTACCAAAGCCAACGTGCGTACCACACAGGCGGCTAAAACCAGTCTGGCCAAAGCGCTTCAGGTATCCTTCAATGGCGGAACAGTAATGGGCTTGGGCGTTGCCGGTCTTGCTGTATTAGGACTCGGCGGCTTGTTCATTGCCTTCTATAACATGTTCTATGTTGGAACGGCCGCTGAACTGCAAGGCGATGCCATGAAAACTGTAATCGAAGTGCTTACCGGTTTCTCACTGGGCGCCGAATCTATAGCCTTGTTTGCTCGCGTTGGTGGAGGTATTTATACAAAAGCCGCAGACGTCGGAGCCGACCTGGTAGGTAAAGTGGAAGCAGGAATTCCCGAGGATGATCCTCGCAACCCCGCGACCATTGCAGATAACGTTGGCGACAACGTTGGTGACGTAGCCGGTATGGGTGCCGACTTATTCGGAAGCTATGTGGCTACCATCCTTGCCACTATGGTATTAGGTCAGGAAATTAAAGTGGTTGATAATTACGGAGGTCTCTCCCCCATCCTGCTGCCTATGGTTATCGCAGGTATGGGTCTGGTGTTCTCCATCATAGGAACATTCTTCGTTCGTATTAAAAATGATCAAGGCAACGTGCAACAGGCGCTGAATCTGGGCAACTGGTCCAGCATCATCCTTACCATTGCTGCAAGCTACTTTGCTGTTACCTTGTTGCTCCCTGCTGAAATGGAACTGCGTTCCGTGAAATTCACCAGCATGGATGTGTATTACGCCATCATCACAGGACTGGTAGTTGGTGCCATCATGAGCTGGATTACTGAATTTTATACAGCGATGGGCAAGCGTCCGGTTAGCTCGATTGTTCAAAAATCAGGAACTGGCCATGCCACCAACATCATCGGTGGTTTGTCTGTTGGCATGGAATCAACAGTAATCCCCATCATCACACTTGCTGCCGGCATTTATGTATCCTATGCCTTTGCAGGTTTGTACGGTGTTGCCATTGCCGCTGCAGGTATGATGGCCACCACCGCAATGCAGTTAGCCATTGACGCCTTCGGCCCTATTGCCGATAACGCCGGTGGTATTGCAGAAATGAGCGAATTACCCGAGGAGGTTCGTGGCCGTACCGACATCCTGGATGCAGTAGGAAATACCACTGCCGCCACCGGTAAAGGTTTTGCCATTGCTTCTGCCGCGCTTACTTCACTGGCCCTCTTCGCTGCTTTCGTGGGCGTTGCAGGTATCAGCGGTATTGATATTTATAAAGCTCCGGTGCTTGCAGCCCTGTTTGTGGGTGGTATGATACCGTTCATCTTCTCTGCACTTGCTATTGCTGCGGTTGGAAATGCCGCCATGGATATGGTGAAAGAAGTGCGCAGACAGTTCCGCGAAATCCCCGGCATTATGGAGTACAAAGCAGAGCCTGAGTATGAAAAGTGCGTAGAAATCAGTACCAAGGCCTCCATCCGTCAGATGATGGCTCCCGGTGCCATTGCCCTGATCTCCCCGGTGATTGTTGGTTTCCTTTTCGGACCGGAAGTACTGGGCGGTTTGCTGGCCGGAATCACCGTGAGCGGTGTATTGATGGGCATATTTCAGAACAACGCCGGCGGTGCCTGGGATAATGCCAAGAAGTCATTTGAAAAAGGTGTGGTGATTGATGGTGTTACTCATTACAAGAAATCTGAACCACACAAAGCTTCTGTTACCGGCGATACCGTAGGTGATCCTTTCAAAGATACCAGCGGTCCCAGCATGAATATCCTGATTAAGTTGACCAGCATTGTATCTCTGATTATTGCGCCTTACATCGCAGAGCCTGCGAATAATAATGCCGGCGCTCATTGCGATAAGCCAAAATCTGAGTGCTGCGACAAGATGGGTTCTATGGATAAGGGTTGCGACATGAAAATGTGTGCCACCATGACTAAAGAAGAATGCGCCCGTCATTGCGACAGCATGAAGTGCGATTCTGCTTCAAAGGCGCACTGTATGAACCATTACGGCGCAGACGGCAAATTCAAACCCTGCGGAGGTCCTTGTTGCGCTCCTAAAAAGGCCTGCTGCAAAGAAGGTGCAGAATCAGAAGGTCCGCACAAAGAATGCGGAGCTGAGTCCGGCGGCAAAAAGCCATGTTGTTCGGGAGAAGAAAAACACTAAAAGTCAAAAGCCGCTGTTGAAAAACAGCGGCTTTTTTGTTGCATCGTACTTTATCGGTATTTAATTCAGGCCTCAGGCTGCTTATTTTTGCCAACTGTAGGAAATCGCTCAGCGAAGCATGAATATCAAGATTACTTTTCCGGATGGCGCCATAAGGGAATATCCGCAAGGCACCACCGCACTGGATATAGCCAAAAGCATCAGCGAAGGTCTGGCACGTAACGTGCTGGCAGCAAAAGTCAATGATCAGGTAACAGATGCTACACGCAGCATTAATACCGATGCCACGCTGGCCTTGCTCACATGGAATGACCCGGAAGGTAAAGCAGCATTCTGGCACAGCAGCGCGCACTTGATGGCAGAAGCACTGGAAGCAGAATACCCAGGC
>JAGWYC010000305.1 GCA_018969565.1 Bacteroidota bacterium
ATTAACAGCAACGCCAGCAACCATGTGGTTTTGATGCGTAGTGTTTTATTCATAGTGTTCTTGTTGTTTCAAACGTTCAACCGCCAAAGTTATCAGATGAACGGATAAATCACAACAAAAACCTTAAAAAAAGACAATCATAAAAGTAATTTATCAACGCCCGAATCGGAACGGCATGCCCGATGAACGCATTTTGTTCATGGTCTTCATCATCTGTTTCATCTGGGAAAATTGGGTGAGCAGCTTGTTCAGTTCCTGGATATTCCGTCCGCTTCCACGCACAATACGTTGCTTTCTGCTGTTGTTGAGCAGATCGGGGTTACGGCGTTCTTCGGGAGTCATACTTTGAATCAGCGCTTCAACACCCTTGAACGCTGAATCATCAATATCCAGGTCTTTAATCTTGCTTCCTACCCCCGGCAACATCGCCATAATATCCTTGAGGTTTCCCATCTTTTTAATTTGCTGGAGCTGTGTCAGAAAATCATCAAAATCGAAATTGTTCTTGCTGATTTTCTTCTGAAGTCGCTCCGCTTCTTCCTGGTCAAAAGCATCCTGTGCTTTTTCTACCAGCGACACAATGTCGCCCATGCCCAGAATTCTTCCGGCCATACGTTCAGGATAAAATGCGTCCAGTGCGTCGAGCTTCTCACCCTGACTGATAAACTTGATAGGCTTCTGAACAACGCTCTTGATGGAAAGGGCTGCCCCACCCCGGGTATCGCCGTCCATTTTCGACAATACCACCCCACTGAAATCAAGCCGCTCATTGAATATTCTGGCTGTATTCACTGCGTCCTGGCCGGTCATAGCATCCACCACAAACAGTATTTCAGAGGGGCCCAGTGCTTTTTTCAACTGTTCCACTTCCTGCATCATGGTTTCATCTACAGCCATGCGGCCGGCGGTATCTACAATCAACACATTGTGGTTGTTGGTTTTGGCAAACTTCACTGCCTGATTGGCAATATCCACCGGGTCCTTGCTCCCTTCGCGGATAAACACAGGAACTTCTGCCTGAACACCCAATAGACGAAGTTGTTCCATGGCGGCGGGACGATACACGTCGCAGGCAGCCAGCATGGGGTTCTTACCCTTGCTCTTCAGATATTTGGCCAGCTTGGCTGAAAAAGTAGTTTTACCGGAACCCTGTAAGCCGGCAATTAAAATCACCGCAGGATTCCCGCTGAAACGGATTTCACTGCGCTCTCCGCCAAAAAGTTCCACCAGTTCATCATGAACCACTTTTACCATCAACTGTCCCGGTGAAACAGCCTGCAGCACTTTCTGGCCTATGGCTTTATCCTTTACTTTGTCGGTAAATTCTTTGGCTACCTTATAATTAACGTCGGCATCAACCAGCGCACGGCGAATTTCTTTCACCGTTTCAGCTACGTTGATTTCAGTAATTCTTCCCTGACCTTTAAGTTTCTTGAATGCGCCTTCTAACCTGGACGACAGATTTTCAAACATGGGGCAAAAATAGGGAATGAATCAGCGCATCAGGGACAGGTTATCCCGGAACACGAAGAGTTTTCCATCATACCCGATTCCCCTGATCTGAAAAACATATACACCTTCCGGGCAGGGTTTACCCTGATAAGTTCCATCCCAGGCATCGTCAGGCCTGCTTCCTTCAAAAAGCAATTCACCCCAGCGTGAATAGATGCGCATTTGAAATTGCTTCGCAGGATTCAACTGTTCCTTCACAATAAAGAGTGAACTTGCATAGAACTGATCATTCATGCCATCTCCATTGGGTGTAAATGCGTTTGGCACAAACATTCTGGAGTTGGGTACCAACTTGACATAATTGCTCACGGAGGTATCGGCTCTGCCTGCGGCGCGTATTGCAAGAATTCTGTAACGCAACGTATCATTTCCCACACTAAGCGCCTGCTTGTCTTTCCAGCTAAGCGTTGTTGGTGGCAGGCTGACCAAGGTTTGAAAACGCCCGTGAATGTCTTTTCGCTGCAACTGATATACCAAGATGCCTTCCGGCCATTGCTCATAAGGTGACCAACTGATTTGAGCTGCATCACCTTCCATCACACCGCCTGCAAATATCGTGGTGGCATGCGGGCCCCATTCAGAAACCCCACCGCAGTGGTCTTTATATCCAACTGAATAACGAAGTGCTTCCTTATTCACCGGCGCTGAGAAATCAACAAAGTACTTTTGTTTGGTTGAACCTAATGGCATCCAAACTGTGCCCTGCTGCCTGGCAATCATGTAGGTAAGCCCTGAGTAATACTCGGGTCCATGTTCCCATTCAAGTGCCGCATAAGATGATTCTTCCACTGTTGCCAATTGTAGTGGCACTTTTGAAAAAGGCAGAAAATACCAAGGATTTCCGCAGGTACTGTTGCTTCGCGAACGCAAACCGCTTTTACTTACCGCTACCACGAAATAGCAAAAAGGTTCATCGCATAATAAAGTATCCGTTATGCTTAATTCCCAGACTTTTGTTTGCCGGTGCAACTGAAATGGCGCGCCATTTCGTGAACGATATACTTCATAATACCAGAGGTCATCCCAACCTTTATAGGGT
>JAGWYC010000306.1 GCA_018969565.1 Bacteroidota bacterium
ATCAATCTCGATGCCTACGGTCGCCCCCATGCTCATCCTCGGAGACCCCGAACAGGCCATGACGCTGGCCGCCTACCCGAGCCGCGGCGTGGGATTGCTCCGCATGGAATTCATCATCAGCAACAGCATCTGCATTCACCCCATGGCGCTCTTACATTTTGACAGCCTGGAAGACGTTGACGTTAAAAAGCAGATTGATGCACTCAGCAAAGGCTATCCCGATAAGAAAAGTTACTTCATCAACAAGCTGGCGGAAGCCGTCGGGCTGATTGCCGCCGCCTTCTATCCCCGCGATGTGGTGGTGCGCATGAGCGACTTCAAAAGCAATGAATACGCCAACCTGACCGGGGGTAAAACCTTTGAGCAGGCCGAAGAAAATCCGATGATTGGCTTTCGAGGTGCTTCCCGCTACGGACATCCCGCTTACCGTGAAGCCTTTGCGCTGGAATGTGCCGCCATGCGTCAGGTGCGTGAAGACATGGGCCTGCACAATGTGAAGCTGATGATTCCCTTCTGCCGAACCCCGGAAGAAGGCCAAAAGGTGCTGGAACTGATGGAACAGCACGGCCTGAAACGCGGACAAAACGGACTGCAGGTGCTGGTGATGTGCGAAATCCCCAGCAATGTGTTGCTGGCAAAAGAATTTGCTACCCTGTTTGACGGATTCTCCATCGGCTCAAACGACCTCACGCAATTAACCCTGGGAATTGACCGCGATAATGCCATCCTGGCAACACAGTTCAACGAGAACAACCCGGCGCTGCGCGCCATGATTGCCCTGCTGATGCAGCAATTGCGCGGCAGCGGCGTCCCGGTCGGCCTTTGCGGACAGGCTCCGAGCGATATTCCTGAATTTACCCGTTTCCTGATCGAACAAGGCCTGAGCAGCATTTCCTTCAACCCCGACGCATTGTTACGTGGGATAGCGTTGATGAATGAGGCGGAAGATCAATAGTGATAAGTGGTAAGTGGTAAGTGGTAAGTGGTAAGTGCTGGAAATACGTTGACCGTTTTGTGAATTCCGGTTGTGAGCAGGGGCACCGAACAACATAAAAAAAAGCCCCGCCCAGGCGGGTGGAATATCGGTAGCCCCAGAGGGGCGGAATATCGGTAGTGGTAAGTGCTGGAAATACGTTGACCGTTTTGTGAAGATTGGCAGCAACAAAATCCCGTAGGGATGTCATATCGGTAGCAATCAGGGTTACCCATAAAACAGAATCCCGTAGGGATGACATATCGGTGGCCCCGCCCAGGCGGGCGACATGTTGATAGTGGTACCCGGGGCAGTGAACATGGGTGTCGTGGGTCCTTCCTGTTCGGGAACCGCTGGTTATTTCGTATCCCGCGCAAGGCGGTAGCTCAGTCCTATTTCGGTGCCAAGTTGCCAACTGCGGTGTTGCTCGTAAATGCCGTTGCTGCTGTTCAGCACTGGCAAACGCAGCGTTGGAGCGACGACTGCATGCAGGCGCTTATCCAGCACATAGTCAATGCGAACGCCGCCCAGCAGCGTCACATTGAAAGGATTGGCGTTGTATCCGGTCTTGTTGATGTGGTAGGTAAACTGTCCGTCGCTGGTGGTGAAGCCGCGCAGGCGCACCACGGTTTCGTGCTGCACCAGGAAGCCGGGTGCAACGCCTGCCAAGATGTGTATATCCAGATCACGCCAGGGGTTTCCGTATTCGGTGTTCCACATCAGGGTGAAAGGCAGTTCCACGAAGCGATAGCGCACGTCGTAATACACATCGCGTGGTCCGGTCTGGGAATTATCGGCCACCAGCCCGATTTCAGGATGTATCCATTCGCCGAAGCGGATGTCAGACTTCACCCTGCGAAAGCCGTAATCAGCGAAGGTCATGCCCACGCGCAAGGCCTTGCGGCGATTCAGGGGCTTGATATAGTTGATGGAGAAGTTCAGCGCCGTGCGCGGCTTATCAACCCGGTTCAGGCTGTCAGCGAAGTCACTGCTCAGGGCTTTGACATCGGGGGGCACATCCAGCACCTTCAGCATCCTTCCGGAGAAGAAGGTACCGGTGCTGATGTCCAGAATGCCTTTCGCCGGAATCTGGGCCGCTGCGGTCAGGGAACAGAGTGCCAGACAGGCGGCAGAAATGTATTTCAACAACAGGTTCATGGGCGTGGGTTCAAAAACGGTTTTTTCACCTGCAAATAAAAACGTGTGGACGCAAACAGCGCGGTGAGGAATAATCCTACGGTGAATCCAATCCAGATTCCCTCCGTATCCATGCCGGCACCGAAGCCCAGCCACCAGCCCAACGGCAGGCCCACCATCCAGTAAAACACCACCAGCGCGATGGAGGGGATGCGCACATCTTTGATTCCGCGCAGCAAACCCAGCGAAACCGCCTGAACGCCATCCGCCAACTGGAATAGTGCTGCGTAGATCAGCAAGACCGTAGCAACCTGAACCACCTGCATATCATCCGTATAGGCCCGTGCCAGCGGAGCTCGGAACAACAGGAAGATGATGGCTGTAGCGAACATATACAACAAAACCATGGCCAGCACGGCATTCCCTGCCCTGCGCACCTTG
>JAGWYC010000307.1 GCA_018969565.1 Bacteroidota bacterium
ACTATCCGCCGGAATACTTCTATGCACATCTGCCTGCCTATATCCTCATTATGCTCAGCTTTATCTGGCTTAGCGGAGGATATGATAAGCCGGCCAACTGGAAGCGGTTGCTGCGCGGAACCCTGGCAGGCTCACTGGTTGTATTTTCCCTGTATGCATTTTTGCCGAAAGACATGCAATTCAGCCGGGCAATCCTGGGATTGGGTTGCCTGTGGGCGCATGTGGCTGTGGTTTTATGGCGTGTGGCGGCTCAGGTATTTACACGCAGCCGGTTCAACCCCAGCGAACGTTCGGCAGAGCGCTGGCTGCTGGTGGGAAGCGCTGCTGAATGTACCCGAATACGTCGTTTGATGGTTCAGGCTCATGCCGGGCACGAGCCCGTAGGCAGCTTCGACCTGAAAGGCTTACAAGATGCCGACAGCCTGCGCACCCTGGCCCGGATTACCGAGGCCAGCACCTTGGTGTTTTCCTTGCAGGATGTGGGGGTGAAACGCCTGCTCGAAGTCATGCAAACCCTGACCGGCAGCGGATTACGGTTTAAAACAGTTCCTGCTCAATCGGATTTTATTATTGGCAGCGAATCAAAAGATGAGCCCGGCACCTGGTACGCCACCCATCAGGTATATCGGCTGGCGCAGCCTTACTTCCGCAGAAAAAAGCGCACGCTGGATATCCTGATTGCCCTGGCCTCTTTCGGAGGTATTCCGCTGCTGCTGCTCACATCCACAGGCAGGAAAATGCTTCAAAATGCGGGTGCTGTGCTGGTGGGAAAACGCACCTGGACCGGCTATCCTCCGCAACAGCCGGGACTGCCTCCGCTGATGCCTCCGGTGTTCAGCCTGGCTGATGCTTACAGCGAACTGGAGGCACATCCCGACTGGCAGCAACTTCTGTACGACCGCTATGCCATGGAATACGATGCCTCGCGTGACCTTCAGGCGATCTGGGAACGATTCCGCCGCAGGTGAACCTTCATCAGCCTGCTTTACAGCAAGCGTTGGTAACCTGCCCCCTCTTTAATTCCATTTGTGTTCGACCGGACATTCTATAAACAAAGAAAAGGCCGGTAAAATACCGGCCCTTTGCTGAATCTCAGTGGTTCACTTTTCAGCGTACAAAGAGCAATTCCCTGTATTTCGGAAGGCCCCATTCCGCATCATCCACAATGCGCTCCAGGTTGTCTGCACGCTCGCGGATCTGGTCAAACAGCGGCTTCACCTTATCGCAATAGGCAATGGCCTTCTTATGCGCATCGGTATGCTTATTTGCCTTCGAGCGCTCATCCGTCATCTTGTTGTTGAGCACATATATTTCGTTGATGTCTTTGCTCAACTCAGTGATGATGTCCATCTGGGCTTTTACCGAAGTTTTCGGCTGACCGATGTTGAGCAGGGTCTGCACATTGTCGGCCAGTTTCTTCTGGTAGTTGATGGCCGCAGGAATCACGAAATTCTGCACCATTTCATTGAGTACACGACCTTCAATCTGCAGGCGCAGTGTATAGGTTTCCAGCCGGATTTCGGCACGAGCCTCAAGTTCTTTCTTAGTGAAGATTCCATTTTCGGTAAACACCTTAACAGATGAAGGCGACAGGAAGGCATCCAGCGCATGGGGCGTGGTTTTAATGTTGCTCAGTCCGCGGCGTTTTGCTTCCTTCACCCACTCGTCGCTGTACCCATTGCCACCGAACAGAATGTTGCGGCTGTGCCTCAGGTATTCGCGCAGCAAATCGGCAATTACTTCTTCCTTCTTCGCGCCTTTCTTCTTCAGGCGGGCATCCACTTCATTTTTGAATTCTACCAGTTGATTGCCTACAATAGTATTCAGCACAATCATGTTGGCTGCGCAGTTGTCGCTGCTGCCTACCGCGCGGAATTCGAATTTGTTTCCGGTGAAAGCGAAAGGAGAAGTGCGGTTCCTGTCGGTATTGTCGAGCAGGATTTCAGGAATGTGCGCAATATTGATACTCTTCTTGCTCTCTTTGGATTTAATGCCCTTGCCTTCTTTTTCGAAGTGGTCCAGCACATGGTCAAGCGTATCACCGGCGAAAATGCTCATGATGGCAGGAGGTGCTTCGTTGGCGCCCAGGCGATGGTCGTTACCGGCGCTGGCAATGCTCGCGCGGAGCAAATCGGCATGGTCATATACCGCCTTCATGGTTACGATGAAGTAGGTAAGAAACTGCAGGTTATGCTCAGGTTCGGGACCGGGCGAAAACAGATTTACACCGGTATTGGTGATGATGCTCCAGTTGTTGTGCTTACCGGACCCATTGATGCCTTTATATGGTTTTTCGTGCAGCAGCACCTTCAGTCCATGTCGTTCGGCAGTAGATTCCATCACGTCCATCAGCAGTGAATTGTGGTCCACTGCCAGATTTACTTCTTCAAACTGAGGAGCACATTCGAACTGAGCCGGTGCTACTTCATTATGTCTGGTTTTCAGCGGAATACCCAGTTTATGGGCTTCTTCTTCAAAGTCATTCATGAAGGCCAGAACCCTGTTCGGGATGCTTCCGAAGTAATGATCTTCCAGTTGCTGTCCTTT
>JAGWYC010000308.1 GCA_018969565.1 Bacteroidota bacterium
CCTCAACGTGCTTGAATACGGCATTCAGCTTAGCCTCGCCGCAAGCATAGAACTGGGCTGCCCACGTACACCCCTTGAGCTGCGTGTTGTTGCTCCCTCTGAGATTCCACTGCAGGTGAAACTCACGGTGACTCCGGGCTTTCCGGAGCTAACCCTTTGGGATGCGGCCTCAGGGGGTAAGATGATTACAAAAACAAACTGGCCCGCCGGTAAACAACCTTCCACGCTGTGGATAGAGGCCAGCGGAGCAGCAGAAGTCAAGGCTATAGGGCAATTGCTGGCCGCAGGCACTGAGAAGGCTAAAGATGAAAAAAACGCAACCACCCATTCTGTATGGCCCCGACGGTGGTGCGTAGCCAACGGTAATCCGGGAGGCAGTCATGGTATTACAACCAAATCAAGTTCCAGCACTTATTCTTTTGACATGATTCCAGACCAGGACGATTTAATTGCAGACCTCAGGTCTGCGTTGGACAAGGCAGCGGCGCAACAGCCACATATAGGTTTGGGTGAACAAGGGCTATTTACAGAAGAGCCTGAAATGGATGATATTCAGTTCTCGCACAGTGGCAGCGATAAAAATTTCCGTGACATAGCCACAAACCAATGTCCCGGTAAAACCAGCCATTCCGTGTGGCGTGTGGAGATTACCCCGGTTTCCACACCCATCGTATGGAAAGACAACATCCTGCTGCCAGTCTGGAATCAGCGGATTCCCTGGGATAAGAAACTCACCCTGAAAGCGCGCAACGAGTGGGACCGGTTTACCAAAGCCCTGAAGATACATGAAGAGGGCCATAAACGCCTGTTTGACCCGTATCGCACAGAATGCCTGAAGCTCCTCGACGTATTTGTGAAAACTAAGTTCATTGGCGAAGCGCTTAGCCTGGGTTACGGTGAAAAATACGACGAGGATGCCTGCGCAAAAGCGGCAGAAATGGCCGAGCAGTGCTTCGATTCCTCATTGAATGCATTAAATACTAAACTGAAGAATCTTCACGAGGCGTATGACCGAGCTCAGCATGATTATGACAACTTGACGAACAAGGGCGAAACCCAATCGGAAGACCCTTTTACCCGCAAAACCTATGGGAAAGGTATAAGCACCAAATTAGACGGTGATATCCCCTTGCTGCCACGCCCCCCGAAGCCAAGAACATCTGTTTCTAAAACAAATCCACCCAAAGCGCCTGCTAAGGCCAATCCATCCAAAAGGAAGAAATAATCCCGGGAATGAAGATTTCGGCCATGCTGCAAAAAACCACGCCCGGCTGCATATTTGAAAACGAATTAAGTGCTCATGAATATCGGAGATAAACTCGCCCCGTTCAAATTGCCTGCTACCGATGGAAAAACCTATTCCAGCTTTGATTTTGCAGACAAACACGCTTTTCTGATTATAGTTACCTGCAACCACTGTAAATACGCAAGGGCTTATTGGAAGCGTCTGATTGCGCTTTGTGAGAAGTACGAAGAAGACAATCTGGGTGTGGTGGCCATCAATGGAAACGATGCGACACAATATCCCGAAGACAGTTTCGAAGGCATGCAGCGCATGGTTTCTCAATTGGGTCTTCCCTTCCCTTACCTGCACGACGAAAGCCAGGAATACCTGAAAAGCCTCGGTGCCACGCGTACTCCGGAGGTTTTCTTGTTCAACAGCCGACGGGAACTGGTGTACCACGGCGCCGTGGACGATTCCTGGGACAACGAAAATGCCGTGATGCAGGTTTATCTGGAAGATGCCATTGAATACTGCCTGGACGGGCTTGAAGTGGATTACCCCGAAATCCCGCCGGTAGGCTGCAGCATCAAGTGGAAAGCTGATGCCTGATAAAAAGCCCGTTTGCATTATCACCGGCGCTTCCTCGGGCATTGGCGCCGCTCTGGCTGAAGAAGCGGCCCGCCGCGGATATCGGCTGTCGCTGAGCGCTCGTAATACCGCGAATTTGCATGAAGTAGGCCAATCCTGCCGTGCCCTGGGTGCTGAAGTGCTGGAAGTATCGGCAGATGTGGCTTCGGAAGCAGATTGCCGTCGCCTTATTCATGAAACAGTGAGCCATTTCGGGCAGATTGACGTGCTCATCAACAATGCCGGCATCAGCATGCGTGCCTTGTTGCGCGACCTGCACACGGATGTGCTCCGTCAGGTGATGGATACCAATTTCTGGGGAACGGTGTATTGCACCCATGCCGCCCTGCCCTACCTGCTGGAGCGCAAAGGAAGCGTGGTCGGCATCAGCAGCATTGCCGGCTTTAAAGGACTACCCGGCCGCACCGGTTATTCCGCTTCTAAATTCGCCATGCACGGCTTCCTCGAGGCCCTGCGCTGCGAGAACCTGAAAACCGGATTGCATGTACTCATCGCCTGCCCGGGCTATACTGCATCCAACATCCGGAAGACAGCCCTGAACGCCGATGGTCATGCGCAGGGAGAAACACCCCGTGATGAAGCGCGAATGATGCAGCCCGATGAAGTGGCCCGCATCGTGATAGATGCCATTAAGCAAAAACGAATGTATGCCGTGATGAGCA
>JAGWYC010000309.1 GCA_018969565.1 Bacteroidota bacterium
GGTGGGTTTCGAGGGCCTCAGCCACCGATTTAATGAACAATTTTAAAAACTATAACTTAACCCCACGGCGGGTAAAATCGGTAGCTGATCCACCCTTCGGAACTTGGCGCGGTCGAAGTAAAATACGTTCGCGCGGTTATAGGCATTCGTGCAGGTAGCTGTGAGTTGCAGCTCGCGTTTCTTGTCCATTTTCCACTTCTTCTGGAAATTGACATCCAGTCGGTGGTAGGAGGGAAGACGGCCCTGATTCAATCCGGCGTAATAAATGCCCAGGCTGCCGTTGGTTTTGGTGTAATCTGAAGAAATACCCTGTTTGAAATCCAACTTTTCATAAAAGCCCTGGGTTTGCGTGAAGGGGAATCCGCTGCCAAAGTTCCAGCGAATGCTGAACAGCGCGTTGCCCGCCGGATCGAGGTTGTAGCTGGCCAGCAGGTTGATGTTATGACGTCGGTCAAACACAGGGGCGTAGGTATTAACGCCGTCAAAACGCGTTACATAGGTCAAGGAATAAACGGCCCAGAAATACCATTGCTTGCGCTCGTATTTGTAGCGGAAATCTGCCCCCGAGGCCATGCCGGTTTCAATCAGGAAATCCTGCTTCAGGCGGTCCGGCTTGTCGCGGTTCTTATCGTTTTCGTCAAACAGCTTGTCACGGTTGATATTGGTAATTTGGGTAAAATCCTTCACATAAGCCTCCACAATGATGTTGTGCGCCGGAGCCGGATCCCATTCAAGACCTGCTACCAGGTGCCTGGCCTTTTGCAGTTTATGGTTCACCGGATTGCCATTAAAAGTGGTGGGGAGATTATCTGGTCCGCTCAGGAAGCCGTAAAAAAGGTTCACCACATCGCGGTCGCTCACCGCCGACATCAGGTTCTGGCTGTAGAAGCCGCCGGCGAATTTCAGGCTGAATCGCTTGCTGAAGGAGTACTTTGCCGACAGGCGCGGCTCGATGCTGCTGTTGCCCAGCGAGGCATAAAAAAGACCTCGGATGCCGGGTTGAATGACCCAGCGGTTTTTCACCCAGCGATACATGCTGTAGCCCGTAATTTCTGTGGTATTTTCAAACTGTGTGATGAGGCGGTTGTTGGGATTGTATATCTGGAATTCTGTGCGGAAGCCGTTGATTTCAGCACCGTATCGAAATTCGTTCTTGCCGCTGGGATAGGTGAAGTTCAAACCCACATTAAACCCGTTGATACCGCTGCTGCGCGGCTTCTGGTCCGATTCCAGTTGTTTGATCAGATAATCGGAATAGGTGAAGAAGCCGTCAATGCGTGTTTTGGATTCATCGGGAACCAACAGGAACTTGGCGCCGAAGCCATTGCTGCGCCAGTTGTATTCTGTGGTGCCCGGGAAAGCGACGCGGTCGCCCAGCCTGAACCCGAATAACTTCAGGTAGCTGCCGCCGGCACCGGTAAAGCTCATCTTCGCATGCAGGTCGCCGAAGGTATAGGGCAGCTTGTCCGGGTCGGCATAGTTGTAAAATATCTTCGAGCTCTGGCGCAGGAAGGAGTTGCGGTAGGAAATGGCGTAGGAGCTGCTTCCTGCACCCGGTTTGAACTTTTTTAGCGGACCTTCAAGCAGTGCCTTGCTGGTGAAAGGATTAAGGGCAACCTTGCCTTTGTGCATGGTCTTATCACCGTCGCGGGTGCGGACGTCCACAATGGCGGAGATGCGCCCGCCGTATTCGGCATTAAATCCTGCAGAATACACATCGGTACTGCGGATCATATCGGTTTCAAACACCGAAAAGAGGCCAATGCTGTGAAAGGGGTTGTAAATCGTCATGCCATCCAGCATCACCTTATTCATCACAGGAGAACCACCGCGTATGTACAATTGTCCGCCCTGATCGCCGCTGAACACCACGCCGGGCAGCACCTGCAGGTATTGCAGCAGGTCGGGTTCACCGCCCACGCTGGGCATCCGGGCAATATCGCGACGGTCAATGGTGGTGGTGCCGATGAGCACCTCGCGCTGTTTGCGGGCATTCTTTGCGGTGATGGTGATGTTCTTCAGTTCAACCACCTTTTTCTTCAGATAGAAATTCTTCTTGAAGTTCTTTCCGGCAATCACCGTAATCATTTCAGAAAAATCTTCATAATCTTCCTGGAGCAGGGTTAAGGTATAGTCACCTACAGGAACGGCGGTGAAGTTAAAGAAGCCTTCCGCATCGGTCAGCGCCTGGTATTTGGTGCCGGTTAGATTCACCTGCACTCCAAGCAGCGGTATCCCGCTTTCACTGTCATATACCACACCGCGCACATCCGGATTTTGGGCCATCAGGCCGAAGGAACTCAACAACGCAAGAGTTACGCTAAAGATTACCGCACGCATCATCAGGGGCGCGAAGATAATCAGGAACGGCAGGCTTCGGAATTCATTTGAGCAACGGCATTTCACCCTTTGTACCTTTGCAGCACTGGAACAGGAAGATTTTTATATAGAATCAGGAAAATATGTGTTCACGGCGGCCTATCACCTGAAGCGCGGCTCTTGCTGCGGCTCG
>JAGWYC010000021.1 GCA_018969565.1 Bacteroidota bacterium
AATGGTAGGCCACAGAACCTACAAAGTGTACAGGCACATCCAGGTGGTTTTCGTACTTCCAGATATGGATGTTGATGAATTTGCTGAATCCGTTGTACATGAAATCGCGCACCCAGGCATCCTGACTTCTGCTGCTGAGGAAGCGCATGAAGGAAGCCAGATACACGTTCGGGTTGGGTATGTTGTACACGTGTTCGAATATGGATTCCTTGTTCAGCTTGAATTCTTCCACCAGCCCGCGGTGAATATGCTCGGGTAGCTCTTTGTACAGAAACAAACGCAGCAACTCCTTTCCGTACCAGGTTCCGCCGGCTTCGTCACCCAGAACATAGCCCAGTGCCGGAACTTTTTCATGGATCTGCACTCCGTCAAAATAGCAGCTATTCGATCCGGTACCCAGGATGCAGGCGATTCCGGGTTCTGTGCCACAAGTAGCATAGGCCGCCCCGGTCAAGTCGTGGTCCACCGTTACAGCAGCAACGGGAAATACTTCGCGCAGGGCGTCAATCAGCACTTCGTTGCGTTCCGGGCTGCTGCATCCTGCGCCGTAGAAGTACACTTCCGTTACCTGAGCGGCATGATCCATCAGGTCTCTGTTTTTTCTGATTTCCTGAGCAATGAAGTCAGTACTGTGGAAAAAAGGGTTGAAGCCCATGGTGTGGAACGGGTGTTCCTCGCCTTTTGGGTTTACCAGAACCCAATCGCATTTGGTGCTTCCGCTGTCTGCTATCAGTAACATGAGCAATATTAAGCGTGCAATTTAACACTATTTCTTAGTGTACAAATGACACTAAGTAAAAAAATGCGGCATGATTCAGGGGAAAAAACAATGGGGAAGGGTATGGGCCGGATGATTTATTTTGCGCCTTGCAGATGTCGGGAATCAAGAATTTAAATCCCCACGTGTCGGTGGATTGCGTCATCTTTGGGTACGAGAATCAGCAGTTGAAGCTGTTATTGATTCGCCGTACCCTGCACCAGACAATACAAGATGCTCCTGATCGTTTTCTGGCACTTCCCGGCGACCTGGTGCTGGAGGATGAAGACCTGAACGAAGCGGCGAAGCGGGTATTGAAGGAGCTCACTGGCCTGGATAATGTATTCCTGGAACAATTTGCGGCCTTTGGTGCCCCGGAGCGGGTGAAAAAGGAGAAGGACAGACAATGGCTGCGTTCGGTGCGCGAAAATCCGGAAGCGCGTGTGATTACGGTGGCCTATTACAGCCTGATTGATGCCGCTGCCTGCATCTTGCAGCCGGGCTCGTTCAGTGCTCAGGCGGTATGGGTTCCTATTCGCGAGGTTCCTGAGCTGGCGTTTGACCACAACGAAATTTTCGAAAATGCCCTGGATGAATTGAAACGCAAGATTCAACTGAGGCCGATTGGATTTGAATTGTTGCCGGATAAGTTTACCCTCAGTGAGTTACAGAGTTTATACGAGGCGATTCTCGGCAGGGATTTGGATAAGCGCAACTTCAGAAGGAAAATGCTGCGCAGCGGCTTTGTAACCCCGCTGGAAGAAAAGCAGCAGGGGGTGGCCAATAAGCCGGCACAATTTTACCAGTTCAACCGCCAGAAATACGAGGAACTGGGTGGAGCGTATGTCAATCTTCGCCTTGAAGGTGACGACGATTACTTCCTGAATTGATAAAAATCGGATTGGGTTCAGGCAGCATCTTGCTGTCTTGGCCGTTAACTTGCAGGAATGAAAATCCTTTTGGTTGTTGTGCTTACCACCACGGCGCTGGTATTGTGGTATTCCTGTCGTCCGACCAGAAACCTGCCGGTGGTGTCGGTGGATTTAAAAAAGTATCAGGGCCGCTGGTATGAAATATCCAGCATACCCCTGCGTTTCTCCAGAAACTGTGCCTGCACTTTTGCAGAATACACCGCAGATGAACAAGGGTTTGTGCGGGTGTACAATCAGTGCCTCAATACCAAAACCAACAGCATAGACAGCATCCGGGGCAAAGCTTTTCCGGTGAAAAACAGCGGCAATGGCAAGTTGAAGGTGCAGTTTTTCTGGCCCTTCCGCGGCGATTATTATATCATTGACCTGGACAGCAACTATCAGCGGGCCATGGTGGGTTCACCTGACCGGAATACCCTGTGGATTCTGAGCCGGGAAAAGACCATGGACGAAAGCACCTACCGCAGTTGCCTGGACAAGGCCACCACTTTGGGCTTCGATGTGGGCAGGCTGAGAAGAACCAGGCAGGATTGCAAGAATTGAAAGATGACTTATTAAACACAGGGTAGAGAGAAAATGTATTGTTACAAGTTTATTATCGAGAAGACCGATACCGGATTTTCGGCCTATGCGGAAGACAGTCCGGTGTATTCTACCGGAAGTAACCTCACAATGCTTCAGGAACATCTGCTGGAAGCGCTGGAACTGGCGCATGAAGAAAGTGGCGAAAAGATCGGCCGGGAACAAATTGTGCTGGAATTTGACCTGCAGCAATTTTTCCGCTATTACCGGGTAATCAATGTGCGGTTTCTGGCTGAACGTATTGGTATGAATCCCACTTTGTTGTCGCAATATGTCAGTGGCCACAAGAAACCGTCACCCCAACAAACAGCACGTATCATCAGGGGATTGAATGAAGTAGGCAGGGAACTTTCAGAACTGAAGTTCATATGATTACCCGAACTATAAAACCTCGAAGCCCGGTGCGGAAAGCCCCTTCTTGATTTGCGAGCGCTGCTATTACCTAAACTGGAGCAATGGGCGCATCATGAGTGGACGCAGGGCCATTCGCCTGGGATTGTACGACGCCTGTGAAATGAAACAGTGGAAACAGATTCACCCGGATTTAGTGTGCCGGAACAGAAAAGGTGAACTCTGAGTGGTGCGAAACTTATTTCACGCGGGTACATCCGGCGCAAACACTGGTTTAAAGAGGCCTTGTGATCCTTGGTTGTTTGCTAAACTGTAGCCCCTACCCAAGAGGTTGACACTGAATTAACCTTGCAAATTGAAAGTCAAAGTTTCAAAATACAAGGTTGTTTTCTACCTTTGTTATCCTCGTGCATCAAAACATCAAACGTCAGATGGAGGCGCAACTGCTGGAAGCCTTGCATTCCATGCCTGTGGTTGCGCTCTTAGGACCTCGCCAAGTGGGTAAAACAACATTGGCATTGTCGGTAGCCGATGTAATAAACAAAGAAACCCAATACCTGGACCTCGAATCAGATGTTGACCAAAACAAGCTCAGTGATGCCGAAGCCTACTTGAAGCGTTTTGAGGGTCGTTTGCTTATTTTAGATGAGGTACAACGCCGACCCGATGTTTTTCGTATAATCCGGGGGATTGTAGATGAACGGAGACGTAAGGGCGAGCGTAATGCGCAATTCCTGCTCTTAGGTTCAGCCTCGAGGGAGTTGATGCAGCACAGCTCAGAAACACTGGCCGGACGTATCCGTTATCTGGAACTGGCGCCTTTTTCAGTACCAGAATTGCTGGCGGCGAAGGAATGGCAGTATGACCAGGAACGCCGTTGGCTAAGGGGTGGTTTTCCAGATAGTTATCTGGCCGAGGATGACAAGAAAAGCTGGCTATGGAGGGAAGATTTTATTGCCACTTTCATGGAGCGCGATATCTCAGCACTGGGAATTGGAATTGCCCCGGTAAGGATGAAAAGGTTCTGGAAAATGCTTGCTCATTACCATGGAAACCAGGTGAATCTGAGTGAAGTTGGAAGAAGCATGGAGCTGAGTCATACTACCGTGCGCAACTACCTGGATATTCTGACTGATTTGTACATGGTGCGTCAGTTGACACCCTGGTCTGGAAATGTGAAAAAACGCCTGATTAAAACGCCCAAGATTTATCTTAGGGATTCGGGTTTGCTGCATAACCTTTTGCAAGTACATGATATGGAAAGTTTGTTGTCGCATCCCGGCATGGGCGCCAGCTGGGAGGGCTTTGTAGTGGAACAACTGTTGCTTCAAACCGACAGCAGATGGGAATTCAGTTATTACCGAACCGTCGCCCAAGCCGAAATAGATTTGGTATTGCGCACTCCTGACGGGCAATTATGGGCTGTAGAAATCAAACGTTCTTCATCCTCAAAACCTGCAAGGGGTTTTTATGAAGCGTGTAATGATATCGGCGTTACCAAAGCATGGATGATTCATGGAGGCGAGGAACAATTCCCGCTCCCGCACGGCGTTGAAGCGCTGGGCGTGGAACAGTTTTTAGTTTTATTGATGAATTTGTCCAAATAAATGTAATCACCAATTCGAGCACAAAAAAACCGGTCCCCTTTTCGAGACCGGTTTTTTGTGTTTCCACTAAATAAGGCTTAGCGAATAATTTTCATTTCATTCAACATGTGGCCTGCGCCGCCGAACTTATCCATGATGAACAGGGTGTAGCGTACGTCGAGGGAGATGGTACGCTGCAGGTCGGGTTCAAAGGCGAAGTCGGAAGAGATGGCTTCCCAGTTGCCGTCGAAAGCGGTGCCAATCAGGTGGCCTTCGGCGTTCAGCACGGGGCTGCCGCTGTTGCCGCCTGTAATGTCGTGGTTGGTCAGGAAGCATACGGGCAAATCACCAGAAGCATTGGCGTAGTTGCCAAAATCTTTGTTGCGCAGCATGTCAATGAGCTTCTTGGGTGCATCGAACTCGATATCACCGGGGGTGTATTTTTCCAGCACGCCTTTTTGGGTGGTGAATTCGTTATAATGCACGGCATCGCGGGCGTCGTAGCTCAGCACGGTGCCGTAGGTGAGGCGCATGCTGGCATTGGCATCCGGGGTAATCAGCTTGCCGTCGCGGTTCATTTCCAGCATGGCGCTTTGGAACAAGCGGTTGGCGCGTGCCAATTTGGTGTTGATGCCCATCATCACGGGCTGCAGTTCAGTACTTTTCTTATTGAACGCCATCCAGATCATCATCACCGGATCCTTGGAGATGGAGGCAGAAGGCTTGGCCAGGAAGGCTTTCAGTTTGGCGCCATCGGCGAATATGGAGCGCTTGAACACATCTTCAGCGAGGCGTTTGTAGTCGTTTTTGTATTTGGCCACCCAGTTACGGAATTCAATAGGCTGTAAGGTGGGGTCAAGTCCTTCATAGACCATCTGCACCATGGCAGCCAGCACATTCTTTTCAATGGGTGCGTAGAACTCCTTATAGGTTTCATCTACTGAGCCCATCATCTTTTCAGCCATCGCTTTCGCATCGGCCTGTTTGCTTTTATCGGCGAGCAGATTGGCGAGTTCCGTGAACGAAGAAGCCACGGCAAAAGGCTGGCAATTCATGATGCCTTCTCCCAGATACACGCCAAACATACCGTATTGGCTCAGACCCTGGTAAGCTTCATCATAAAGGCCCATCACTTCGCCATAAGTGCCTTTGCGCACTTCAGCAGCGTTCATCCAGCTTTCAAAGGCGCGTTCTTCGGCTTTGCGGCGTTCGTAGATGTTCAGTTTCTTAAGCCCGTCGCGCTCGCCCATGAACTTTTTCCAGTAGTTGCTCAGGCCGGCGTATTTGTCGGCATACATCAGCTTGATGGCCGGGTCCTTGAACATATATTCTTCATACATGTCCAGCACTTTGCGGCGCAGGTCCACACGGGCGGGTCGGTCTTTTTCGCTGAAGTAACGGATGCCTTCGCTATAAGTGTAGCGAGAAGTTCTGCCGGGATAACCCATAATCATGGCGAAGTCGCCCTGTTTGGTGCCTTTCAGCGAAATGGGGAAGAAATGCTTGGGTGCGTAGGGTTTGTTGGTGGTATTGTATTCAGCCGGCTTGTTGTCGGCGCCTACGTAGATGCGGAACATGCTGAAGTCGGCTGTGTGGCGGGGCCACATCCAGTTGTCGGTTTCGCCGCCGAATTTTCCGATGTTCTGGGGTGGAGTACCTACCAGACGGATATCCTTGTACACGGTGTAATACATGGCCAGGAAGCGGTTTCCATTGTAGAAGGGAACCAGTTCTATCTTGTATTCGTTGCCTTTTTCTTTCTCGCCATCGGTCAGCTTTTTAGTGATTTTGTCCACAGCTTCTTTCACGGCTTTGGTGCGTTCCGCTTCAGGGCCATTTATGGCAATGCCATCCAGCACCATGTCGGTTACGTCTTCTACCTTGGCCAAAAGGGCAATATGGAAGTTGGCCGCGCGCTCCTGGCTTTGGTCTTTCGCCCAGAAACCGTTTTCAAGGATGTTGTCGGCGGTGGTGCTCAGTTCCTGGATGGCGCCGAAACCACAGTGGTGGTTGGTAAGGAACAGGCCCTGCTCACTGATGATTTCACCGGAGCAGAACATTCTGCCCTGCTTGGTGGTAAGCCTTACCACGGCGTCTTTCAGGCAGCTTTTGTTGATACTGTAAATGTCTTCAGCCGTTAATTTCAGGCCTTTGGCCTGCATGGCGTCCTGCAGCTTGGCCAGCATGGTCAGCGGCCACATGCCTTCGTCGGCGCGCAACTGCATTCCAGCAAAGGCGCCCAGGATCAGGGTGAGTATGAGTTTTTTCATGATTGCTTGGGGAAACAACGGGCAAATATCCGGTTTCCCGTTTAGAATTTGTGCAGGTATCGATGAACAAAGCCGTATGTCATCCTGAGCATTAATGCATGTCATGGTGAGCCGCGTCGAACCATATTGGGGGGCAGTCCGTCCTTCCCTTCCCTTCGGCTTCGCTCAGGGTAAACTCGCTCTGGATGACAAACTTTTAAACGCACCATGACAGAAGGTGTAATCACTTCATAAAAACCCTCAGGTAAACAGCCACGGCGCAGGCAGCAATGGCCGAGGTCAGCAGGCTGATTTCGGCTCCCGCCACCATCCACAGCAAACCGGCCAGGGAACTGGCCAAAAGCGCAGCAATACTTTGGAAACCTGCAAAGCTGCCCAGGGCTGTGGCGGTGTCTTCTTTTGCCACGAGAATGCTGATCCAGGCCTTTGAATTGCCATCTGTGGCGGCGGCATACAGTCCGTAAAGCAGGAAGAGCGTCGCTAAGGCGTATTCGTCGTGGAAATGGGCCATTCCGAAGTACACGCCCGCAAACACCAGTATCCCGAAGAGCATGATGTTTTTCAATCCAATGCGGTCGGCCAGCATGCCCAGCGGGTAGGATGCCAGGGCATACACCAGGTTGTAGGCAATATATAATCCAATCAGCATCCGGTCGTCCATGCCGCTTTCCTTGGCACGGAGCAACAGGAACACGTCCGAGCTGTTGAACAATGCAAAGGCCAGCAGGCCGATGCAGAGTTTCCGGTAGGCCGCGGGACTTTCTTTCCAGTAGCCGATAGAACTGAAAAAGGAGGGTTTGGCTTTCTTCGGAAGCAGATTCTTGGTTTTACCATGCAGCCTGAAACTGCTGAATACGGCGATCAATCCGGGAAAGAACGCCACGAGAAACAATTCCCGGTAATGCTCCGGGTAGATACTGAGGAAGACCAGCGCCAGCGCGGGACCGAGGGCGGCGCCCAGGGTGTCCATGGCGCGGTGGAAGCCGAAAACAGTTCCTTTTGTGCCGTCGGCAGCCTCATCCGACAGCAGGGCATCGCGGGCACCCGTTCGGATGCCTTTCCCCAGTCTGTCGAGGGTGCGGGCTCCAAAAACCCAGGCCGGATGTGTCCACAGAGCGAGCAACGGCTTGGACATCGCGCTCAGGGCATAGCCCCATTGCACGAAGGGCACGCGCTTACCGGACAGGTCGGATTGTCTTCCGAAGTACCCTTTGCTGAGGCCTGCCGTGGCTTCTGCCAGCCCTTCCAGAATGCCTATGAGCAATACCGAAAAGCCAATCTGTTTCAGGTACAGCGGCATCACCGGATACAGCATCTCGCTGGCCATATCGGTGAACAAGCTCACCAGGGAAAGAACCCAAACTGTGGATGTGATGTGGCGAAACAGGGCCATAGGCTGACTTCTTACAACAAAACTATACCGTTGAAGCGCTAAATGCAGACAGACTTCCGAAGAAATGCCCAAACCTGAACCCTGTTCACGAAGTTTGTGCCTTGTGCTGATCAGCTTTACGGAACGGGGATTCTATTGTGCGCAGGGTGATTTCTACATAGACCCCTGGAAGCCGGTGCCACGTGCCGTCATCACGCATGCGCACGCAGATCATTCCTATCGCGGACATGGGCATTATCTGGCTCATCATATTTCAGGGCCTGTGATGCGTTTACGGCTGGGCGCCGACATCAGTCTGGAAACCCTGGAATACGGGGAGAAACGCTATATCAACGGGGTGGAACTGAGCCTGCACCCCGCAGGACATATACCGGGGTCGGCGCAAGTGCGCGTGGCTTATAAAGATGAAGTCTGGGTCATCTCCGGCGACTACAAAACGGAAGACGACGGCCTCTGCACGCCGTTTGAACCGGTGCGATGCACCCATTTTGTTACCGAGAGCACCTTTGGCCTGCCCTTGTTTCGCTGGAGGCCGCAGGAAGAGATTTTTTCAGAGATGCTGCAATGGATTGGGGGTCTGGCAGCGGAAGGGCGTAATGCCTTCATTCATGCGTATTCCCTGGGGAAGGCACAGCGCCTGATCAGGGCCTTACATCGCCATGGAGTTCCCATCCTGGTGCATGGTTCCGTGCGGAATACCAATAAGGCGCTGCTGGAAGCCGGTCTGGATATACCCAACCCACCGACGGTTTCTGCACAGCAGCATATCGCACCGGGTACCGTAATTATCGCCCCCGCTTCTGCCTCAGAAAGCAACTGGACCAAACGTTTTGAACCCTTTGGTGAAGGGGCTGCGAGCGGCTGGATGGCCCTGCGCGGCACGCGACGCTGGATGAATGCCGAGCGGGGATTTGCCTTGAGCGACCACGCGGATTGGGACGGGCTGCGCGCTGCCGTGCTGGCTACCGGAGCCACCAATGTGTTTGTGACCCACGGCTATGCTGCACTGTTCTCTCGTTTCCTTACAGAAGTACATGGTTTGAATGCACAGGTGGTGCGCACCAGTTTCACCGGAGAATCGGCCGACATGCGCGAGGAGGAAACCTCATGAAACAGTTTGCCGCGCTGATTGCTGCCCTGGATCAGACCACTTCCACCACTAAAAAGAAGGAGGCCCTGATGCGCTATTTCCGCGAAGCGCCTGAGGCAGACCGAATCTGGACAATCGCCCTGTTTACCCACCGACGACCGAGGCGCAGCGTAAACACCACCCTGTTGCGCGCTTGGGCCGGAGAACTGGCCGGCATCCCCCTGTGGATGGTGGAAGAATGCTGGCATATCGCCGGCGATATGAGCGAATGCCTGGCAGCCTTGCTGCCGCCAGGTGATGGGCAATGCACGTTGAGTCTGGCCGAATGTATGGATGAAATAGGTTCCTGGAAATCTCTGGAGCCTGAAACAGTTCGGGAGGCCGTGGTGAACATCTGGATGGGCATGAGCCGGCATGAGCGCTTTGTGTTCAATAAGCTGATTACCGGCGGTTTCCGTGTAGGCGTTTCGCAGCAGTTGCTGGTGCAGTCGCTGGCAAAGTTGCTGGAACTTGAGGATGCGGTGGTCGCCCTGCGCCTTTCCGGAAACTGGAGGCCGCAAACCACGAGCTGGCGGGAACTGCTGTTGGACGAGCGCCGCGATGATGCCCGTTTATACCCTTTTTACCTGGCCTATCCGCTGGAACAGGATTTGGCTCAATTGGGCCAACCCGAAGACTGGTATGCCGAATGGAAATGGGATGGCATCCGAGGACAACTGGTGTCTCGTGGCGGACAGGTGCATCTCTGGTCGCGGGGTGAAGAACTCATCAGTGCGCAGTTTCCCGAACTGACCCAACATGAAGCGCTGGCTGGCCTTAATGCGGTAGTGGATGGAGAAATTCTTGCCTGGAGTGAGGACAAACCTATGCCCTTCCAGGTGTTGCAGTCCAGGCTGGGCCGGAAGCAGGTATCGGCAAGTACCATGAAGAAGGCGCCGGTGGTCATGCTGGCCTATGACCTTCTGGAATGGGAAGGCGAAGACATACGCCATAAGCCCCATCACGAACGCCGTGCCTTGCTCGAAGACCTGTTGCGTAGCGCAGATCTTCCCATGCTGAAGCTGTCGCCGCTGGTTTCTTTTGAAAGCTGGCAGGAACTGAAGACCCTACATACCCAATCACGGGAGCAGATGGCCGAAGGTTTCATGCTGAAACAGCGTAACGCAACGTACCAAACGGGACGGAGAAAAGGATCCTGGTGGAAATGGAAAACCGATCCTTATACCGTGGATGCAGTGATGATATACGCCCAACGCGGTCATGGCCGCCGTGCAGGACTATACACCGATTTTACCTTTGCTGTATATGATGCGCAGCGCAATCTGGTTCCTTTTACTAAGGCGTATTCCGGGCTGAGCGATGATGAGTTTTCGGCCATCAACCGCTGGATTAAAGACCATACCATCGAGCGCTTCGGGCCGGTATGTTCGGTAGAGGCACAATTGGTATTTGAAATCGCTTTTGAAGGTATTGGGGAAAGCAAGCGGCATAAATCAGGCGTGGCGGTGCGCTTTCCGCGCATGGTTCGCTGGCGCCGAGACAAGACGGTACAGGAAATCAATACGCTGGACGATTTGCGGAAGATGATTGGGGCATCCTGATGCATCGCTGCGGAAACAGAGAGTCGTTTTATCGGTGTGCGCCCCAAAAGGATGTCATGGTGCGCCCAAAGGGATGTCATGGTGAGCCACGTCGAACCACCCCACATGTTTCGACTTGCCTCGCCATGACAGAAGGAGCAGGAAGACTCCTACAAATAGAAGCAGCAGTGCACCAAGGAATGCGAAACGGGATTTTTACCGAAAATGTTGCATTTTGCGCTTTCTTATCGCCATGAGCAAACTATTCTTAAGAAAACCCATCCATCTGCTGCATAGTGAAGCAGGGGAAGGCAGCCAGTTGAAGCGCACCCTGGGGGTGTGGAACCTGATTGCGCTGGGCATCGGCGCCATCATTGGTGCAGGCCTGTTTGTGCGCACCGCCGCAGCGGCGGGTGAAGCGGCCGGCTCAGCCGTAACCATCTCGTTCCTGATTGCGGCCATCGGCTGCGCCTTCGCCGGTCTTTGCTACGCCGAGTTTGCCAGCATGCTGCCCATCGCGGGAAGCGCTTATACTTATGCTTATGCCACCATGGGCGAGTTGTTCGCCTGGATTATCGGCTGGGCCCTGATTCTGGAATATGCACTGGGTGCCGCTACGGTGAGCATCGCCTGGAGCGAGTACCTCAACAACCTGCTTGGGGGTAAGATTCCTTATGAATGGTGCCACTCACCTTTTGAATCAGCTACCATAAACGGACAATTAGTGCATGGCATCATCAACCTGCCCGCCCTGGTTATTCTGGGTGCGCTCACCCTGCTGCTCATCCGCGGTACCAGCGAGAGCGCCTTTGTGAACGCCCTGATGGTGATTGTGAAGGTGGCCATCGTGCTGGGCTTCATCTTCATCGGCTGGAAATTCATCAACCCTGAAAACCATACGCCCTACATGATTCCCGAAGGTGCGGAGCCGCTGAAGCTTCCCAACGGGAAAGAATATTCCTACGCTCCGGCCTTCCACCACGGATGGCTGGGTGTGCTGCGCGGCGCGGCCATTGTGTTTTTCGCCTTCATCGGTTTTGATGCGGTGAGCACTGCGGCACAGGAAGCCAAGAATCCCAAGCGCGACATGCCCATCGGCATCCTCGTTTCACTGGTGATATGCACGATTTTATATGTATTGTTTGCCCATGTGCTGACCGGCGTGGCGCCTTACAGAGAGTTCATGACTGCAGGAAAAGAAGCATCGGTAACCTATGCGGTGAAGCAATACATGACCGGCTACGCCTGGCTGGGAGACAGCATCAACGTGGCCATCCTGGCGGGCTTCTCTTCGGTAATCCTGGTAATGCTCATGGGTCAGAGCCGTGTATTCTTCAGCATGAGCAAAGACGGACTGCTGCCCGGCGCGTTTTCTGAGGTGCATCCGAAATACCATACACCTTACAAGAGCAACCTGATTCTGTTGCTGTTCGTAGGCTTGTTTGCAGCCTTCGTGCCCGGCAGTCTGGCGGGTGACCTTACTTCAGTAGGAACTTTGTTTGCTTTCGTGCTGGTAAGCGCGGGTGTGCTCATCATGCGCAAAACAGAGCCCGACCTGCACAGACCCTTCAAAACCCCACTGGTTCCGCTGGTGCCTATACTGGGCATTTTGGTGTGCATGGTGATGATTTTCTCGCTTGATTACTTTACCCTTTCCACTGCGGCTGTTTGGCTGCTGATTGGACTGCTGGTGTATTTCGGATACAGCGTACGACATTCCCGCCTCAGGGCCCACCACTTGAAGTAATTCTTCTGTTCTGAAACCCGTACGTTCCCTCGGACTTGCCGATGCGACCCTGATAGTTTCGGGGAGCATGATTGGCAGCGGCATTTTCCTGGTCAGCAGCGACATGAGCCGTCAGCTCGGCTCGCCCGGATGGCTCCTGCTGGCCTGGTTTGTCACCGGACTGATTACGCTCACTGCCGCCCTCAGCTATGGCGAGCTGGCGGGTATGATGCCCAAGGCCGGCGGCCAATATGTGTACATCCGCAGGGCCTTTGGAGCCATGACCTCTTTTGTTTATGGCTGGAGTGTGTTCACTGTCATACAGTCGGGAGTGATTGCTGCTGTGGCTATGGCTTTTGCCAACTACAGCAGCGTGCTGTTTCCTGCTCTGGGCGGCGATCAGGTATTGCTGAACCTTGCAGGATTCAAGATCAGTGCGGCGCAGGGTGTGGCCATCGGTTCCATCCTCTTACTCACCTGGCTGAACACGCTGGGCATCGAAGAGGGCAAATGGATACAGCGCATCTTTACCACAGCCAAGCTGCTGGCGCTCTTCGGGCTCATCGCTGCAGGCATCTATTGGATATTCAAGGGCCAGATGTGGGCGGAAAACTGGAAACTCGGTTTTCAGTCTTTCAGCAGCCCCAAGGAGGGCATCAACTGGCAGGCGTTGGGCACCTGGGCTACCATAACGGCCTTCGGTACGGCGCTGATTGGGTCCTTGTTCAGCAGCGATGCCTGGAACAATGTGACCTTCATCGCCGGAGAAATCAAAGATCCTTCGCGCAACATACCGCGCAGTCTGTTTTTGGGCACCTTGCTGGTAACGCTGGTATATATCCTGGCGAATGTGGCTTACCTGGCGCTGCTTCCCTTGCAGGCAAATGACCTCAACGGACTGAGCATCAGCCACGCTGCCAATGACCGTGTCGGGGCTGCAGCTGCAGCGGAAATTCTGGGCGACTCCGGAGTGTGGATTATGGCCATACTGATTATGGTAAGCACTTTCGGCTGCAACAATGGCCTTATTCTGGCCGGGGCACGCCTGTACGAAGCGATGGCTGTAGATGGCCTGTTTTTCAAAGGCGCAAGCAAGCTGAACCGCCACGCTGTTCCGGCAAATGCGCTGTGGGCTCAGGCTGCATGGGCTTCGCTGCTCTGTTTAAGCGGTTCGTATGGCAACCTTCTGGACTATTGCACCTTTGCCAGCCTGGTGTTTTACATCATCACGGTAGCAGGCATTTTTCGTCTGCGGAAGCTGGAACCTGATACTCCTCGTCCCTACAAGGCGCTGGGCTATCCGCTGATTCCTGCCCTGTATATCCTGCTGGCCGGTGCCATCTGCCTGGATCTGCTGGTATTTAAAACCACCTATACCCTGCGCGGTTTGCTGATTGTGCTGGCCGGTGTGCCGGTGTATTGGCTGATTACGAGGAAGAAGGGTTGAAGAATGGCTCCCCTACCATTAGGGGGCAAGCAGGAAGATACTTTTTATATCAGGGTGTCCTTCGACAGGCTCAGGATGACAAAACAGGCTCAGGATGACAAAACAGGCTCAGGATGACAAAACAGGCTCAGGATGACATACATGATGGTTCGGAAAGCCCCCTCAGCGTATCAGTGACCCTGCAGATGCTTATTCCTGTTCCTCTTCTTCGGGAAGTTCAATCACGGATTCGCTGAGTTCTACTTTCGGGTTCAGTCCTTTTTCGAAGCTCAGGATTAGCGCGGGCAGCAGGAACAAATTGGCGAACATGCCTACCAGCAATGTCGTTCCGGTAAGCCATCCCAGCGCCTTGGTTCCCTGGAAATCGCTGAACACGAAGATCATGAAGCCGGCGAACAGCGCAATATTGGTGTAAATCATGCTGTGGCCCACTTCCATGATAACATGGCTGAGGGTTTCACGCAGGCTCTTGTCGCTGTGTTTCAGTTCTCGCCGGAAGGTGGTGACGAAATGGATCGTGGCATCCACGGCAATCCCGAACGAGATGGAAAACACCAGGATGGTGCTGGGCTTGAGCGGAATTTGCAGGTAGCCCATGATGCCTGCGGTGATGATCAAGGGGATACAGTTTGGGATCAAGGAGATGATAATCATCTTCAGCGATGGGAAGAGCAGCCCCATAGTGAAGGCAATCATCACCAGTGCCCAAAATGTGGAGCTGATGAGTGAATCGTACAGGTATGAATTACCCTTCAGGAATATGGCCGAGGTACCGGTGATGTGCACATCAAACTGTTCCTTGGGGAACATCTCATCAATAATGTGATGTACCTCATCGGTGATTTCTTTCATACGCACGCTGCCCACATCGGCCATCTGATAGCTCACGCGCAGTTCGCGGTAATTCTTGTCCACCAGTCCCTCCATCATGTTTTTGCGCCCCTCTGAAGGTTCAGGCATATACATGGCAATTTGTCCCAGTTCCGTAGAAGGCGGCAGGCGATAGTACTTAGGTTCGCCGTCGTGAACGGTCTGATTTGCGAAGCGGACCAGTTCCACCAGAGAAATCGGCTTACTCAGCTCAGGGAACTTCTCCAGCTTTTTCTGGAGTGCGTAGATTTTATTCAGCGTGGTGTAGTTCTTGGCGCCGTTTTCTTCGGTGCATTCCACCACAATTTCAAAAGGCATCACACCCTTGAAATGCTTCTGGAAGAACTCCAGGTCCTGATATAGTTTAGAGTTGTGGGGGATATCATCCACCATATAAGCCAATGGCCGCAGGCGCCACATGTAGATGCCCGCAAATACGGTCAGGGCAAGGCTCCAGAAGTAGATGCGCCGTTTGTGATGGAACACCATGAAACGAACCCATTCCAGAAAACGCGTGATGTTGCGGTTTTCCAGGTGCTGAATCTGCTTGAGGCTGGGCGCAGGCAGGAAACTATAAGCTATGGGCAGTCCTACCAGGGTGATTACGAAGATGGCATTGATGGCCCAGAAGGCTACGATACCGAATTGTTCCAGTACCGCCGAATCAGTGAAGTAAAACACACCGAAGCCAATGGCGGTGGTGATGTTAATCAGGAAGCTGGCCACGCCGATGCGGGAGATGATGCGCGTGAGCGACTTCATCTTGTTGCGGTGACGGCGGTACTCATCGTGGTATTTGTTGATGAGATAAATGGTATTCTGCACCCCGATGACCACGAGCAGGGTTGGCAGGGTACCAATCAGCATGGTGATCTTGTAGCCATAAAGCTGAGATATTCCGAGGCACCAGATTACGCCGATGGCAATGAACACCAGAGAAATAACCAGGGTGGTCATGCTCCGGAAGAACAGCAGGATGAGCAGCGCCGTGATGCCAAAGGCGAT
>JAGWYC010000310.1 GCA_018969565.1 Bacteroidota bacterium
TAACGTAGGGACCTCAGCACAGACCAATGTTACCTTAACGGTTAATGCGACCCGCACGTCTGGTGGAGCCCCTCTTTATACAGGGACAGGTTCAATCCCATCGTTAGCCCCAGGAGCAGAGCAGGTTATCAGTTTGGGTACAATTTTCCCTGCCACCACCGTTGCCAACATGAATGTGAGTTTCAATGTAACAGCTGATAGTAGCGATGCCTACACGCTGAACAATTCGGCCACTCGGCAATTTGCCATCACAGACTCATCATTCTCTCCGTCTGTTATTGCACCGGTGTCTCAGGCCTTTTCTGGAACGGGACAATGGGGTAATCCTGCAGCCCAACAGGTTTCATTGGGTAATTTGTTTGAGATTCTAACTGCTGATACAGTAACTAGTGCTACTGCGTACCTGCAGACGGGCTCTACGGGCACCCAAGCTGGCTCCTCGGTGGTTTTTACAGTCCGTACCCCTGGTGCTGATGGACTGCCTGGCGATCTAACCACTGTTTTGTTTGAAAGCGATGTGTATACCGTCACATCACAAGACATTGCCCGTGGATTTATCGTGGTTCCTTTCCCTGCCAATTTGTTTGGTTCACCTCAAGACCGTATTGTGGAGCCAGGAGACCATTGGTTGGTTGCTGAAATGTTCTCCAATAATGGCGCGAATCGCATTCGCTTCCTCGACGACGTTACGTTCACCATGCCTTGGTTTGTATCCGTGTTATATACCGATCAGTGGTATAACAACGGAAACGCTATGAGAATGTTCATGAACTTCGGGCGTTCATCTTCCGGTGTATCCGTACAAGAACTCGCCTCAGATGTTCGTTTGAATTTGTACCCCAACCCTGCTCAGGGAGATTATGCCATGCTCGATATCGCTGCTGAAAGACCAGCGGGTAAAGTTTCTTGTGAAATATTAGACATGACGGGCCGATTGGTAGCTGCTCAAAGCAGCCAAATTGCAGGAATGAAGGAAACTCTGCCACTCGATATCAGCGGTCTGAATGCAGGTCTGTATCAGGTACGTGTCAGCATGCTCGGCGGAAGCCGTACACTTCGTCTGGTGGTGAACCGCTAAGATGAATGCGGTTCCTTGGTTCTCGAGTTGAACTCAAGACCCGTAGAATTCTACAATAAACCGATACCCTGCAAGGGGTGTCGGTTTTTTTTTAGATAGATTTGTCCCCCTTTTCTAATGCCTGATGAGAGTTCAAAAGCACTTCGATATACAACATCACAATACGTTCAGGGTGTCGGCTCATGTCCGCTATTTTGTGGAAGCGGAAAAGGAAGAAGACGTTCCTTCTGCCATTGAAATGGCTGAACACCTGGGCTACCCCATAATGGTGCTGGGCGGCGGAAGCAATATGCTCATTTGCTCGGACCTAAACCGTGTAGTTATTCATCCCAATTTGCAAGGCATTAAAGAGCATCATTATGGCACAGAGGTGATTGTAGAAGTGGGCGCAGGGGTAAACTGGCATCAGTTGGTGCGCTACACCGTGGAGCGAGGCTATGGCGGCTTGGAAAACCTGGCGCTTATTCCGGGTACGGTAGGTGCATCGCCTGTACAAAATATCGGGGCTTATGGGGTTGAGTTGAAGGACGTATTTGTTGACCTGATCGGCTTCCACCGAGATCATGGACGTATGGTGATGGACGCTGGGGCTTGCCGGTTCGCCTACCGCGATTCGGTGTTTAAGGGAGATTTCAAAGATGCATTTGTGGTATGCAGCGTCCGCCTGCGCCTGCAGAAACAAGCCAAACTGAACCTGTCGTACGATGCTTTGCAACGGGAGATACAGAAAAGGAGGCACGAGCCGAAAAGCCCCGCGGAGTTGGCTGATTTAGTGGCTGAAATAAGGGGCAGCAAGTTGCCTGATCCGGAATTAATCGGTAATGCAGGTAGTTTTTTTAAAAATCCAATACTCTCCGCGGGGCAGTACAATGCCTTAAAAGCTGAGTTCCCGGATATGCCAGGCTTTCCGACGGCATCGGAGCAAGTAAAGTCTTCGGCGGCTTGGTTGATCGAGCAATGTGGGTGGAAAGGGGCACGTCGGGGGGATGCCGGGGTCTATGACAAACACGCGCTCGTACTGGTGAACCACGGGCGTGCATCTGGCGCTGACCTATGGTCGCTGGCAACAGAGATCCGCCAATCGGTATTTGAACGCTTCAATATTATGATCGAACCCGAGGTCAACGTGCTTCGGGATGCCTGATGGGTCATGAAATGCCTCGCGCCTACAGCTGGTCTTGTGCAGCAGGGGGGTGTTGGCGCGCGCGATGGGTGTTTTCAATGGGGATGCTGCTGCCCGGTCATCTCAACCTTCAAGTAAGCGACCAAAGCGTCCAGTTCATCCTCTGTGAGTACATCGCTACCAAAACCCGGCATCGCATTTTTGCCCTTGCGAATGAAAGACTTGGTGGCATCGCGGTCCAGGGTGCTGTGGGCTAGATTTTTAGCGCCTGCCACCCCTAAGGCA
>JAGWYC010000311.1 GCA_018969565.1 Bacteroidota bacterium
CAGATAACGACCTGCTGCCAACTGCCCGGTATGTATGACAGCACCTGATCCGGACAAATGTATCGGAACACTTAAAGCTCTTCCATAGAAATCAAGCACCTTTAAATCGGTAATCTTGCGTTGATGCTGGACTAAGGTTGTACCTGAAGTCGGATTAGGATAAAGCATCAATGCCGATGCAGGATTTTCATCATTTTGTCGTCCATTGTTTCCGGTGAGCATGCAAGTAACGGTGTTGCTCAGGACACTTGCTTCCAGGTCAAACATCACGCCTGCCCTGTTTTTAATCACAGTGCCCGGGCGGTTTCCTGCCTTCAGGCCTACATTGAGGCCGAAGAACCCTTTAGACTGAGTCCATTCAGGGTTTGCGGAACTATTGGGAGGTAAATTGATATTACTGAAGGTATAGATAAATATAGCCTTCCCGGGCAAAGCCGGATCCAGGATCATCTGTCGGGTAAATGGGTGGCTGGATCCGGATTCACGGATGTAAGCCATGTTAAGGGAAATATCTATGGTGTCTATTACCTGAACCTGATACACCGTATCTATGCCAAAATTCTCAAATCTGATGACATACTGAATGACATTATCATTATTTGGAAGCGTGGCCATTGAATCCCCATTTTTAGCTACAGGGAACTGGGATTTTTCAACGGAAACCAAGGCCCTGTCAGCGACAATTTGTGGCAGGGTGTCTATGTTGTCGGAAGGATTTTCATCGGGTACAGAGCCGTTTGGAATCACTACAACATGAAAGCCCAGTTGTTCTCCAATTTCAAAATCTTGGGAAGAAACCCAGGAAACCATGTTTACCACATACGATTGACCGGGCTCCATGGTTGGCAGATTCCATGTAAACTTACCGGTATTGATAAGGTCAGGAGCAGGTACTACCTGAACATTACTCAGCTTTTTATTGTACTGGAGCTCAAGCCGGCCACCTGAACTCACCTGTCCTGAGTTCTCTACTTTTATGTGGTAGGAAGAAGTGGCATCTCTATTCACCATCCAGCCTTCACCGGAAATGATGTTCACGCGCATGTCGCGGAAATTCTGTTCCACCGGTAATTGGGCAAAATTAACCTGGTACTGCCATGGACTGTCCGTAAGATTTAAATTAACAGGCATGGCTGATTTCCAACCCAATTGCGGTTCCAGGCTTATCGTTACGTTACCACCGATAGGCGTTTTAAATTCGTAGTATCCACTCGCGTCAGTAAATAAATCACCGAGACCTGAAATATTAATCTTGCGATTTGGCAGGGGGCGTTCACCCATGTCGCGCGTGCCATTGCTGTTCACATCATGAAATACAACACCGCTCACCTGAACCCGGCCGGGAACCAGCTTCACTACGCCGTTACCTAAACTCTTACCCTGAATTTTATTCAGACTTCCTGAGAAATACACATCGGTGCCTAAGGCGGCAATCTGCACGAACTGATTCGGTGTCAGGATTGGATGTGCCACCCAATTCTGGTTTTCCTGCATTACAATGTTAATCAGTGTTTTACTGCCGGTTTTATAAAATCGGCCAACCGCGTAAACACTTCCAGACCATTCGCAAAACCCATCAATACCGGCAATGCTGTCGAGGCCATTCATGGATAATTTAAGTGAATTAAATCCAATCATACTGGCCAGCACCATTCTGCCATTGGAATCCAGACCGCTGTACCAGTAAGAACCTGCCACTGCATATAACCTGCGGCCACTTTTTACCGGGGTATATTTTGAAATAAACTGCGCGCCATTGTAAAAGGCCAAGCCGGGCGCCGTGGCTCCATTTATTTTTCTGAACCCGCCGCAAATGCCTAAATCCGGACCCCTGCTGGCCAATTGCAATATCGGACCATCCGCACCGGGAACTCCGGAACCTAAAGGTTCCCATGAGCTTCCCTGGTAAAAAACCAGATTATTGGCCAATGCTCCGTTTACGCGCAAAAAACGACCACCTGCGTACAGGCTGTTATTGAACACGGCAAGTGACAGAACATGGGGAACTTGGGCAAAAGATGCTGTAAATGAGGCAACTCCTGCCCATACTTTATTCTCAAGAACTGTGATGCAATTAAACTGCGGGTCATTCAATAATCTGAAATTACCTGCAGCATATACCTTTCCGTTATAAACAGCCAAATCTGATACGACACCCCCTCTTTGAACACGCAGCGGAGGCATATTCGTCCATGTGCGGCCATCATACCGCGACAAGCTGTAAACATCCATACTATCCGTGTAGCGTTCCGGCCATACAGCATAAATGTTACCGTCAATCTGGCGAATCAATGGCGCTCCGGGAAGATTCGTCTTCAGCGGCAGCAGTAATTGTGCAGACAAAGTACCGGCCGCATGTTGAAAAATTGTAATCAGCGCGAATAAAATCTTAAGCCTGGATACAAATGCAGATTTCACCATTGATAGATTAATGTTATCTGCCCTCCGGCTTGTCGGTATTTGGCACTTCCATGCAGAAAAGGAT
>JAGWYC010000312.1 GCA_018969565.1 Bacteroidota bacterium
TGCCCTGCATTATGGTCAGGCCATTTTTGAAGGCATGAAGGCTTTTAAAGATGCCTCCGGCCAACCTTTATTATTCAGGCCTTTCGACAATGCAGCCCGCTTTAATCGTTCAGCCCGCAGAATGTGCATGCCTGAAATTCCGGAATCGCTTTTTGTAGAAGCACTGGAAAGGCTGATTTGGGTGGACCGGGAATGGATTCCTACCAAGAATGGCAGCAGTCTGTATATCAGGCCCTTTATGTTTGCCACCGATGATTTCCTGGGCGTGCGCCCATCCACCCGCTATATGTTTATTGCATGGTGTTGTCCGGTGGTGGCCTATTACAGCCAGCCTCTGAAGGTTAAAATAGAAGATAAGTATTCACGTGCGGCTCCCGGCGGTGTTGGCTTTACCAAGTGCGCCGGCAACTACGGTGCGGCCATGTTGCCCACGAAAGAAGCGCAGGAACAGGGCTACGATCAGGTTTTATGGACCGATCCTGTGAAGCATGAATATCTTGAAGAAACAGGAACCACTAACTGCTTTGTGGTATCCGAGGGACGTTTGCTGACGCCCTCCCTCACAGACACTATGTTGGAAGGGATTACACGGGATTCAGTGATTGAACTTGCACGTTCCAGGGAAATTTCTGTGGAAGAATGCCCCATCAGCGTAAGTGATTTAAAGTCGTGGCATGCTTCGGGCTTATTGCAGGAGATGTTTATTACGGGAACTGCCGCCACACTCGTAAACATCAAAGGTTTTGGGCACGAAGGAACCTACTACGATCTGGAACCTAATGGCAACGACAGTATTTCTTCTTCCATACTGGCCGGACTGGATGCCATACGCACCGGCAGGGAGGAAGACCGATTTGGATGGGTGCATCCCATTCCGGCCCGGTAATCAGAACTGATTCTTCCACATCATGCTTTCCACGGGTTTTACCGTGCGCACATTGTATTTTGCAGAAGCCTTGTTGTTGTATGACATGGCAATTTCTCCCTGCACTTCAAAGTAGATGAGCTGTCCGATGGGCATACCCGTATAAACCCGGACAGGCTGAGCCACAGAGATTTCCAACGTCCAGGTATTGCAGAAGCCTACATCTCCCTTTCCTGCTGTGGCATGGATGTCAATGCCCAGGCGTCCGGTGCTCGATTTTCCTTCGAGAAAAGGAACATGGCGATGTGTTTCGGTGTATTCCTCCGTTACGCCTAAGTATAAAGTGCCGGGCTGCAGCACGAAGCCTTCCTCGGGAATTTCGAAATAATCAATCTGATTATGGGCCCGGGCATCCAGCACTCTGTCGCGGTATGTGGCCAAATAACGCCCCAGGTGAACATCATAGGAATTACTCCCCAGACATTCGCGACGATAGGGTTCAATCAGGATAGTACCAGCTTCAATTTCTTCCAGGATGCGCTTATCGGAGAGAATCATGGCGACAAAAATAAAGGGCAGTTGGCATCAATCAGCCGGAAAAATTCGGAAGACTCTGATTGTTCTGTCATCTGCACAGGATGCAATACGTTCATGATCAAGCCATACAACACGATTCACTGAGGAATTATGAGCCTCTGTTTTTGTGGCATCTATCACTTTCAACAATTCCAGGGTTTCGGCTTCCCAGATGCGAATGGTCTTATCCATGCTGGCGGTGGCAATCATGTTTCCGTTTGGCGAAACATCCAAATGATTGATGTGGGACCAGTGTGCCGGTACTTCTCGCAGCAGTTGGAGTCCGTTTTGGACATCCCATTGCTTTAAGGCGGCATCTCTTCCACCGGAAAACAACCAGCGGCCATCCTTACTGTAAGCGATGCTGAACACAGAATTATGATGCGCTATTATATCATGAACCGGTTCTCCTCCGTTAAAAGGTTTCCATTCCCTGATGTGGTAATCGGAAAAGCCTGCGGCTATTTTATCGCCTGCAACTGAAATACAGCGCAAACTTTCTTCGCTGCACTTTTTTCCAAGGGTCCAAGAGCCAAGGTTATTCCATTCCAATAAATAACCATCCTTCCCCCCGCTGTACCATCCTTCTCCGCTTGCTGTCTTTACCAGGGCGAAAACACCTCCTGAATGTGCATTCAGTATTCTGACGCCCGGATTTTTACCAAATTGTATTACATAGATGAACCCGTGGGCCGTGCCTGCCAACAATATATCTTTGCGCAATGACAGGAGTACAAATACAGGCTCGGGAATCCGGGCAATCAATTCGCCCTGATCTGAAACACCGGGCTTCCAGCGCACTACAAAACCATCTGCACCAGACGAAAATAAACACCCGGATTCGGCCTCAAATGCCAGACCATAAATGCCCTGATGGTGGCCATTAAACTGATGTAATTTCTCGACTTTCCAGAGCCGCTTCATGTCTTTAACATCCGAAATAACAACGAATTCTTCAGAAAGTCTTTTTCTTTGGGATATTTCAGAATCAAATGAGGAACTCATAAATCTATATTGCGCTGATGGTTCCTTGCCTCC
>JAGWYC010000313.1 GCA_018969565.1 Bacteroidota bacterium
GAAAATGACGGTTTCCACCTGGCTTTTGTTGAAGAAGCAGAAACCCAGGAAGAAAACCTCTGCTATATGCTGGAACTGGCACTGCGCTCCGACAATAAATACAATCGCGATGAACTTCGCGAAATGACCAATATGCTGCAGCAGATGGCCTGATGCGGAATCTGAAAGGCATAGCAATCGCTTTCATTGGGCTGCTTGCCGTTCTTCCCGCCTTATTTCCTGCGCAACTCCGTCCTCATACCCACATAGACATACACCTGGCAGAAACAGGTACATCCCATTCGGATTGTTCCACCTGCCAGGCACCAGTATTGCTTTACGAGCTCCCCGGATTGGCCGTTCCTCTGCCTACACTCCGGACAGTTCGCATTGAATTTGTTCCGCAGCTTCCTGAATATGCTGCGCCCACTGCGCCGCTGACAGGCTGCCGTGCCCCGCCCCAAATGTCCTGAGTGTTTGTTCAGGACCGATGCCGCTTTCCCCGACAGGCATCCGGGCAATATCGTAGGGGTACAAACCAAAGTGTTACTGAATCGCATTTGCCGGCTATTGCCGCTATGTCTGTGCTGGGGTTCTCTGACCGCACAGCAGCATGATTGTTCCCTGACGCTCAGCGGGCGCCTTCAGGATAGTTCCATGCATGTGCTGCAAGGTGCCGAGTTGTTTCTGGAACCGTTGAACCGCAAGGTACACAGCGATGAGCAGGGGTACTTCCGGCTCGAACGGCTTTGTCCGGGAAGCTATATCCTGCATGTAATACACCACCATGATGAATCGCTGCGCCTGAGCCTGAAATTGAGGCGTGACACTCTTCTGAACCTGTTCATGAAGCACGAAGAAGAAACCATGTCAGAGGTGGTGATACACAGGGTTCGCTTTGAAGGGCAGTTGAGTGGGGATAAGATGCGTGCGCTGGCTGTAGATCCGGGCACGGCAGGACTGGGCCGGCTTGCCGGAGTGCAACTGCTGCATAACGGACCGGGTATCAGCAAGCCGGTGGTGCAGGGCATGTGGGGATTACGTGTACCTGTTTATGTGAACGGAACCCGTCTGGAAGGACAGGCCTGGGGCATGGAACACGCCCCGGAGGCGGAACTTACGGCCTATGGAACGCTGAATCTGATACGGGGCGCCCGTTCGTTGATGCTGGGCCACGATGCGCTGGGTGCAGCCATCAGGTTGGATCAGGAATGGAACCTGCATCCCGGGGCTTCTCATGCAGCGCTTCACACGGCCTTAGCGCATAATGGTCGCAGTATCGGACAGTTTGTTGATGTGGAAGGAAGGAATTTAAAGCCTTCTTCCCTGCAATGGAAAGCCCACGCCGGGATACGCCGCTCCGGAACTATGTTTACCCCCGATTATTACCTGTGGAATACAGGCGGCGAACGGGAAAATCTGCTGCTGGCCGCACGTAGTCAGGGTAAGTTCACCCGGGAATGGACCTTCTCTGCCTTGCGCACACGGCAGGGGATCTTCAGCGGCTCGCATATCGGCAACCTGACAGACCTGTATGCCGCCATGGCCAGATCACGCCCCATCACGCCGGACCGCTTTTCCTACATCATTGATAAACCCTGGCAGCAAAACGAGCACCTGACCGCAGGCTGGAAGCAGGAACGCAATACCGTGAATGGACTGCTGCGGAAGCTGGCGCTGTCGGCCCAGTACGACCGCCGCAGGGAGTTTGACTTCAACAGAAGCAGCGCAGACCTGCGTCCGCAGTTGGACCTCCGTTTGTTCAGCCTCCAGGGAAACTTGGAACATGATTTTTCAATCCGTGAGAAAACCTTTCGGCTGGGCGGGAGTCAGCGTCTTCAGGTACAGGATTACAGCCGGGTGTTTCTGGTGCCCGCCTATACCGGATGGAGCAGTGGCGTGTGGTTGTCGCGCAACGGGAGATGGCAGGGATGGAACATGGATGCGGTGCTCCGTGCCGATGCACATCTGATGTGGGCCTCCTGGATGCGCAGCAATACCGCGTTCCGCGATGCCCGTCAGTTTGCCAATATCTCCGCCGGGCTTACCATAAATCGCAGGCTGTATAAAGGGATTACCTATGAGCAAAATCTGCTGCGGCAATGGCGCAACCCCTGGCTGAACGAACTGTATAGCGACGGGGTACATCGCGGCAGCGGCGCCTATGAACGCGGTAACCGGAACCTGCGCGCGGAACATTCCCTCAAATGGGAACACCGCCTGCTGGTGAATCGCCACAGCTTATTTGCCGAATGGACGCTTTTTGGAAACAGGGTGCAGCATTTTATGAACCTGGAACCGAGCGGAAAAGGGATACTTACCGTGCGCGGCGCTCTGCCCTTGTTCGAATACCGGCAGTACAATGCCTTCTTTTTCGGCACTAACCTGCAGTTCCGTAAAACCCTGAATAAAGCATGGCAGTTTCAGGGAAGACTGGATGCCGTTTATGCCCGTAACCTCGACTCCCAACGGGTGGTGCCCCTGATACCGCCGGT
>JAGWYC010000314.1 GCA_018969565.1 Bacteroidota bacterium
CGTACAAAACAGGCATGTTATACCCGGCGAAAGGAACCATTTTGGCGCCTAATTGCTGGTGCAGCTCTGTAAGAGCGGTGTTTTTCAGTTGAGATGCTTCTGACATGGACCGCAAAGGTAAAAGAAACAGCCATAAGCCCAAGATGAAACGCCGGGCACCTTTCCCGTTCAGGGAAAAATAGTGGATAATAAGGGCCTTGCTTCCTATTAATTTCGCAGCATGAGCAGAAAGAAAATTGTAGCCGGGAACTGGAAAATGCATAAAACCCTTGAAGAGTCTATGGCATTGACCACCGAAATCAGGGGCATGGTGCGTGATGAACTCAGGGGAGATACACAGGTGATTCTGATACCACCCTTTATCAGCCTGGCCGGCATGGCCCGATTGCTGGAGGGTTCTGCCATTGCCATTGGCGCCCAGAATTGCCACTGGGAGGATCAGGGGGCCTATACCGGTGAAATTTCCGCAGGAATGATTAAAAGCACCGGTGCTACATACGTGCTCATAGGCCATTCAGAGCGCAGGATGTACTTCGGTGAAACGAATGAACAGCTGGCCGCGAAAACAAAAACAGTAATCCGACATGGCCTGAAGCCCATTTTCTGCGTTGGGGAAAGCCAGCAGGAACGCGAGGATAAAACCTATTTCAAGGTCATTGAGAAGCAAATCACGGAAGGGCTCTTCCACCTGGACCGCAAGGAATTTAGTTCTGTAGTTATCGCCTACGAACCCGTTTGGGCCATAGGCACCGGGTTGACGGCTTCGCCGGAAGATGCCCAGGAAATACACCACCTCATCCGCAAGCTGGTGGCCAACTACTACAACGAAGAAATCGCTGATGCACTGAGTATTCTCTACGGCGGTTCCGTGAAACCTGAAAACGCCGCACAGCTGTTCGCCATGGCTGATATTGATGGCGGCCTGATTGGCGGAGCCTCACTGAAAGCCAGAGACTTTATCGAAATCTGCAAGGCCGCACGCTAGCAGATACTACCTCATCCTATCCCTGCGTTTAGGAGCACAAATGATTGTTTTACGCGCTAAAACGCAAACGTTCCCACCTATGTTCAGAACAGTACTCCTCTCCTTCCTTTTCATCAGTTCCGCTCTGGGCCTGCGCGGCCAGATTAAGAGTTTCAGTCCGGACCCAACGGTATTCATCAAGGAATTTGAACAATTCATCCTAAGTGGTGAAGACAAGCCGCTGAATGAAGAACTGGAGGTGTTTCTGACCTACTGGCGCGGAGCACGATTTGATGCAGTGCAGCAAAAAAATATTGCCAAGCTGTGCAACAGCATGCTTCTCAGAGGCTTGAATATCAAGCCCTACTTCAGCCTGGTTCTGTCATCACTCAATGCTTATGCACGCAGAAAATTACCTGCCAAGAATCTGCAGCAATGGCAACAGATATCCGACAACCTGCTGGGCAGAAATCCGGCGGAATACCTCAGCTTCCTGCAACTGGCCAACAACCTTTTTCGCGAAAACACCATTTTCCGCGATCCGGCCAAACGCTGGTATGCCAAATCCATGGATTTCGACATTCTGTACACCAACCAGATTGAAGTACGGTTTAAGAAAACTGATCTGATTTGCAGAACGCTTTTTGACAGCCTCATCATTCTGAATACCGAGGGCACCTATATTCCTGTGAAGAACCTATGGAAAGGAAATGGAGGAATCACAGGCTGGGAACGGACTATGCCGGGTGAAAACATGAAGGTGCAGTTATATCGCTATGATGCCGATGTGCAAACCAGCGGCTATCTGGCTGATTCCGCCTGGTTATCTTATCCGAAATTCTTCAGCAAACAGGTGCTTGGCCGATATGAAGACCGCGCATCCTACGCCAGTAACCCCGACGAAATTAAAACCAGCACATTCCCCAAATTCAGCACCTTTCGAAGTGATCTTGAGATTAAGAACCTGCTGGGTCCCAGAGCCACCTACACCGGAGGATTGACCATCAATGGCGCGGAAATTACCACAGTGAACCCTCATGGTAAAGAGTCTGTAATTACCATTTTTTTCAAAGGAAAAAAGAAAGTAATTGCCCGGTCCTCTTCATTTAAAATTGCCGATGGAATAGCATCCAGTCTGGAAAGTTCATTTTTGTTAATCGCTGATAGTGCTAAAGGAAATATTTACCATCAGAAAGTTCAGTTTAATTTCAATTTCAAAGAAGGCAAACTGGTAGTGACCAGAGGGGTGACCGGTTTAATGCGCGCCCCATTCAGCGATGATTACCACAAACTGGATATTGACGTGCAACAGGTTCGCTGGAATATCGAAGAACCCTTCATGGACTTCGACATGGTGAACAAAAACCAGGATGCTAAAATTGAATCGGCAGGTTTTTTCAAAGAATTCCGTTACGAGAAACTTCAGGGGGCACTGCGCTACAATCCTCTGGAAAAGATGACCGATTACTACCGTACTAACCTTTCAAG
>JAGWYC010000315.1 GCA_018969565.1 Bacteroidota bacterium
TCCGGAGATCTGGTTGAAGAGCAGAAAGTAATCCTTTCCGGCGATAGCCGACTAAAACCCCTTCTTATTTTTTGACTTCAAAATTGCCTTTATACCACGCAGGAAAAAATGGTATCTTGGTGAAAATCATTTTCGCATGAGTCAATATATCCTGGCCTTCGATCAGGGGACTACCAGCAGCAGAGCAATTGTATTTGATCGCTTGGGCAATATCAAATCCGTTGCACAAAAAGAATTCACACAGATTTTTCCTCAGCCCGGCTGGGTTGAACACGATGCATCAGAAATTTGGAGTACTCAATTGGGTGTTGCCGCAGAAGCTGTGATCAAGGCACACCTCTCCATGAAAGATATTGCCGCCATTGGCATTACCAATCAACGTGAAACAACAGTTCTCTGGGACCGAGGGACTGGTCAGCCTCTGCACCATGCCATCGTCTGGCAAGACAGGCGCACGGCGGCATATTGTGATCAATTGAAGCAGGAAGGCCGAATGGAGACCATCAGAAAAAAAACCGGTCTTGTTATCGACGCATATTTTTCCGGCACCAAATTAAAATGGTTGCTCGATCATGTGCCGGGTGCACGAGCCAGGGCAGAAAAGGGCGAACTGTGTTTCGGAACCATTGATTGCTGGCTATTGTGGAAATTGACCAATGGAAAAGTACACGCTACGGATGTCTCCAATGCCAGCAGAACCATGCTCTATAACATTCATACACTCGCCTGGGATGAAGAGTTGTTGGATTTGATGCAGATACCCGCTACTGTTTTGCCCGAGGTGAAAAGCAGCAGTGAGATATATGGATATACCGATCAGATTCTCACGGCACAATCTGTTCCCATTGCCGGAATAGCCGGTGACCAGCAAGCTGCTCTGTTCGGACAGATGTGTACACGTCCGGGAATGGTAAAGAATACCTATGGTACCGGTTGTTTCATGTTGATGAATACCGGAACACAGGTCGTACCCTCTTCCAACAACTTACTTACTACCATTGCTTGGAAAATTGGTGAGACTACACACTATGCATTAGAAGGAAGTGTATTCATTGGTGGAGCAGTCGTACAATGGTTGCGCGATGGATTAAAAATAATCCGGAGCTCATCAGAAGTGGAAGCATTGGCAACACAGGTTCCGCATACCGATGGTGTATATCTTGTACCGGCATTTGCCGGACTGGGTGCCCCTCACTGGAACCAACATGCAAGGGGCACTTTGTTGGGCCTAAGCCGCGGAACTACTGACGCACACATCGCCCGGGCTGCACTGGAGAGCATTGCCTACCAAACCATGGATGTACTGAAAGCCATGGAAGCTGATGCCGGGATATCGATTCGTGAACTGCGCGTGGATGGAGGAGCTACTGCCAACGACCTGCTCATGCAATTCCAAAGTGATATGTTGAATATAAAAGTGGTAAGACCTTCCATTACTGAAACCACTGCACTGGGAGCTGCTTATCTTGCCGGACTTGCAGTAGGATATTGGAAAGACACTGATGAGATTGCCGAACTCTGGCAAGTCGATAAAGAGTTTCAGCCGCTCATGTCGGAAGCACATAGAAATCACCTCACCCGGGGCTGGAATAGAGCCGTTTCTGCCACCATTCACTGGGCCAATGATGACAACCAACAATCATGAAGCCAACCAATGAAATGCTGATTGTACAATGAACAGAGCCTACATGCTGCAAGAGTTGCAGCAGACAGCAGAATGGGATATGATAATCATCGGTGGCGGGGCCACCGGATTGGGCACTGCGATGGATGCAGCCGCACGCGGGTATAAAACCCTACTGCTTGAACAGGCAGATTTTGGAAAGGGAACCTCCAGCCGATCAACCAAACTCGTTCATGGCGGCGTTCGCTATTTGGCTCAGGGCAATGTTAAGCTCGTGATGGAAGCCCTGAAGGAAAGAGGGCGTTTGTTGAAAAATGCTCCTCATCTCACATTTGTACAACCCTTCATCGTTCCGGCTTATCGCTGGTGGGAAAAATATTATTATGCCATCGGTCTTCGCATGTATGATTTGCTCTCCGGCAGTTGGTCGTTGGGGAAAACCAAGGTGTTGAGCAAAGAAGCAACGCTCGATTGGTTGCCTTCGGTTCGAAGTGAAAAATTAGCGGGAGGTATTTTATATTTCGATGGACAATTTGATGATAGCCGGCTTTGCGTAGAACTTGCCATCACTGCTGCCAGAAGGAAAGCCATCCTATTGAATTACGCTAAGGTGAATCACTTGGAACACGAGAAGGGGAAAATTATCGGTCTTTCTTTCATCGATCAAATCAGCGGAGAAACCCACACAGTGAAAGCAAAATCAGTGGTGAATGCAACCGGCGTTTTTACTGATTCGATTTTACAGCTGGATGATGCCCGACGTCACAGCATTGTAACTCCATCACAAGGCATTCACCTGGTAGTGGCAGCAGATATCTTTCCCGGAAA
>JAGWYC010000316.1 GCA_018969565.1 Bacteroidota bacterium
AAACGATTACCCGAGATGTGACTCACATCGCATATCACGGGGATATCAGGCAAAACGGATTTCAGATGGATTACCGCATCCCAGTGTGGTACATTGCGATATACGCCGGAGGCTGCTGAGTCGAAACCGCGATGGATGGCACCAATCTGCTGCACCCCTGCTTTCTTGAGTCGCTCGATGGCTCCAATCCAAAGCTCTGCATCAAAATGAATGGGATTTTTTACGAACACAGGAATCTTAAGTGTACTTAAAGCCTGCGCGAGTTCTTCTACAATAAATGGATTTGCCACCGTTCGTGCACCCAGCCAAACAGCATCCATTCCGGCTGCAGCAATGCTCTCAATATGCGCAGGTGTTCCGGCTTCAGTCATCACAGGCAAGCCCGTTTCCTGCTTTACCTGTTGCAGCCAGGCAAGGCCTTTTTTACCTACTCCTTCAAAACTGCCCGGACGGGTACGGGGTTTCCACAGTCCTGCTCTGAACCAGGCATGAGGGAAATCGCGTGCAATCAGTTTGGCTGTTTCAAGCGTTTGCTCTCGTGTTTCGGCACTACAGGGTCCTGCAATCAGCCAGGGTCTGGGTATTTCCTTCCACCACGCTTCACCTTTTTCCATCGCGCAAAAATGAGCATTAAGATTCAAACACAGGCCACCTTTTTGTTAAGGATGCTGTTGCGCACCTCTTCCATCAGCCACATTGGTGTGGAAGTGGCTCCGCATATCCCTATGGTTTCAGCGCACCGATACCATTCCGGATTGAGCTCTTCGGAGGCAGAAACAAAAAAGGTGTTGGGATTGGTTTGCCTGCACACTTCAAACAATACTTTTCCATTGGATGATTTGGTTCCTGAAACAAAAATGATCACATCGTATTGAGCAGCGAATCCCCGCAATTCTTTGTCCCGGTCAGAAACCTGGGTACAAATGGTATCATGGGCATTTACACGAAATCCTTTTTCGGCAAGGGCGCTTGTGATTTCGTAAAACCGAGCCTTGCTTTTTGTTGTCTGGCTATACACCGTAATCTCTTCCGGGAGTTTGTCAAGTTCCAGCTCGCTGATGTCGGAAAATACTACCCCGCGGTTTTCTACCTGTCCCATCAGCCCCGTTACTTCGGCATGTCCTTTTTTACCGATGATGAAAATATGTTCCTTGTTGTCGAAGGATTTTTTGATTCGGTTTTGCAATTTCAACACTACCGGACAAGTGGCGTCGATGAGTGTGATATTATTTTTGATAGCAAGCTTGTAAGTAGACGGGGGTTCGCCATGGGCCCGGATAAGTACCGTTTCATTTTGAAGCGTGGCAAACTCTTCATGGCTGATGGAGATTAATCCTTTTTTACGCAGGCGGTTTACTTCGGCATCGTTGTGCACAATATCACCCAGGCAATACAGATAACCCCGATTTTGGAGCGCTTCTTCCGCCATTTCGATGGCATATACCACACCGAAACAAAATCCGGAACCGGGGTCAATGGTTACGCTTGGAGTGGAGTTTGGGTTTAAAATTGTTTGCATTGTAAAAGGCGTTTGGATATGAGTTGTTTATGATTTTCGCTGAGGTCTTTTTCTTCCTGCAGGGAGGCTGAAACCGCCTGCACCAGACTTACATTCTCTTTTGCAGGAGTGGTTTGCGTCAAATAATTGAGCAGGCTCTTGCGGTCGTCTGCCAGGTGCTTTTCAGGAATCAACACCCCCGGCGCTTTCGACTCTACCCGGTAGCGCAGCATGCGTAATTCTGCACTTCCCTGATTTTTATTAATCGCAGCATTGATGAGGCCCATGCCTTTGCGCAGGTAATAGAGCCGGCTCATGGGATTGAAGCTATGCTTGGCTTTGAGCGTATATAAGGCACCGATATATCCCTGTATCATGGGGTCGTTTTCTTCAATATAAACATGTAACTGGTCAAATAGTTTGTTGGTGGTTTCTTCGGAATCCAAAGCTGCAGGGAAAGAAGCCCTCACCTTGTTCAGACTGTTCAGTGCTTCGGCAGGAAGCACAAACAGAAAACAGATGATAAGTACTTTGATGAAACCCATGTTTACAAAAGATTAAAAGCATGTCTGATGCCCGCAGTGAGCATCAGTCGGTATTTTTTATGATCCGGAATACGGATGCGTTGTGTGGAAATGGTGCTCGCAGGGAGAGAAGTGATTTTCTTGAACAGGGCAAAATAGTACACATAGGCAAGGTAAACGCCCAGTCTGGAGCCTTTGGGCAAGCGGAGAATTCCCTGGTACCCATCGTGAAAATCGGTGGCAATATCGGCTTCAATCTGTGTCTTGGTTTCGTCGGTAAATGAGGCTGCGCTGAGTTCCGGAAAGTAAAGCCTGCCCAACTCCTGGCTGTCGGCTTTGAAGTCGCGCAGGAAGTTGATTTTCTGAAAGGCAGATCCCAACTTCATGGCAGGTTCACGCAATGAATCATACAGCGCGGTGTTGCC
>JAGWYC010000317.1 GCA_018969565.1 Bacteroidota bacterium
GTCCAAAAAGGATTCCCTGATTCCGGGGGGGCGCATCCATAACTTCAAGGACTTCATGAATTTCCCTAAGTCGGTATTTGAAGACCTGACCCCGCGCCCGAAACCATTCGTACACCCTTTGCTGCTGCAACCCTGTCGCATAATGGAAGTGATGGATCGGGGCGATATCATGCTTCATTTCCCCTATCACTCGTTCGACTCGGTGATAGACCTGTTGCGTGAAGCAGCCATAGACCCGTTTGTGCAGAGTATACACCTTACTGCCTACCGGCTGGCCAAGGATTCCAAGATTATCAACGCACTGGTAAATGCGGTGCGCAACGGAAAGCAGGTTACTGTAGTTATAGAATTAAGGGCGCGGTTCGACGAAGAAGCCAACCTGCATTGGAAATCTGTACTGGAAGAAGCCGGCGTGAAGGTTTGTCTGGGCATTCCCGATATGAAGATTCATGCTAAAATGTGCGTCATCAGGAAACGTGAATTCAACAAAACAAAGCTGTACGGATTCATTGCTACCGGAAACCTGAACGAACAAACCGCCCAGGTATATGCCGACCACCTGCTCCTGACCACGGATAAAGTTCTGCTGTCAGACATGATGAAGGTGTTTGGAGAATTGGAAAAACCGGAACCTAAAGCAGCGGCAATACGCAATTTACGCGCGCTGATTACTGCCCCAAACGGCATGAGGAATTTCTTTGAACAGGAGATTATCCGGGAAACCAAAACTGCAACTAAGAAAAAAGACGCTCAGATTATCCTGAAGCTGAACAGCCTGGTGGACCCCCAACTGAAAGAACGCCTGTACGAAGCGGCCCGCGCAGGGGTGGATATCCGGATGGTCATCAGAGGAATATGCACCGTCAGGCCTGAGCAAAAAGGCTTCCGAAAGCCCATCCGCGCCATCAGCATCATTGACCAATATCTCGAACATGCACGGGTGATGATTTTCCACAACAGCGGAAATCCGCAGGTATTTATCTCTTCAGCCGACTGGATGATTCGCAACCTGGACCACCGTATTGAGGCGGCTTGCCGTATTGACCATCCTGAAATACGCAAGGAATTGATGGATATCATGGAAATCCAATTGAGGGAAAATGTGAAAGCGCGGATTTTGGACAATGAGCAGCAAAATGCGTATGTTGCCGCCGAATCCGGAGCCGCACCACACCGCGCTCAGGTTGAAATTTATCATTACCTGAAATCGAAGAAGTATAAACATTGATCCTCTCCGCTATTGACATAGGTTCTAATGCTGCACGCCTGCTGATCAGTGAGGCAAAGCCATACCGTTCAGAAGGAATTGATTTCACCAAACTCAATCTGATACGCATCCCTTTGCAACTGGGTATTGACGTATTTGACAGCGGGAAAATCGGTACTCAGCGAAGGCAGAAACTGGTTCAGACCATGAAGGCATTTAAAGCCATCATGGAATTATACGGGGTAGAAAAGTACCGGGCCTGCGCTACTTCCGCCATGCGCGATGCCACAAATTCAGATGAAATAACCGCAGAAGTGTTTCGGGAAACAGGCATACGAATCGAAGTGATCAGCGGTAGCGAAGAGGCTTCCATAGTTTACGAAACCCATATTGCGGAAACCATCAGCCAGAATGATGGCAAATTCCTGTACGTGGATGTAGGTGGAGGCAGTACCGAAGTATCCCTGTTTTCCGAGCGCAAATGCGTGTTTCAGGAATCCTTTAACATCGGCACCATCAGGCTGATGAAGCACAAGGTTTTGGATCGCGACTGGGAAGGGCTGAAACGCTTCCTGAAAAACAGACTCAAAGGTTACGAACAAATCAGGCTGATTGGTTCGGGTGGAAACATCAATAAAGTTTCATCCATCAGCAAGAACAAAGAAGATAAGCCCCTCAAATACAATATGCTGAAGGAAATGCACGAGGAATTGTCAAAAATCAGTGTTGAGGAGCGCATGCACCGCTATCGCCTGCGGGAAGACCGTGCTCAGGTCATCGTGCCCGCCCTGCATATTTACACACAGATTATGCGCTGGAGCGGAGCCAAAGAAGTGTTCGTGCCCCGCATTGGCCTTGTGGACGGGATTGTGCGGATGCTGTACCTGAAGAACAATTGACGCAATCACGGCCGGCAATTCCTCAAACCCCGTCAAGAAGCTCTTTTACAGCCCGGAAAGCAGTTTCCAGGGCACCATGGACTGTGGCGCTGTGCCCCTCGTAATGCGTGGCTTCTCCCGCAAAGAACAACCGATTATCCATCGGTTCAGCAAGGGCTTTGCGGTATGAAATTCCATCACCCGACAGCGGGAAACTGTAAGCTCCTTCAATAAACGGAATCTGTAACCAGTCTGTTAGTAAGCCGCCGAGGAATGTGTTTTTTGCCTGACCGGGATACAGCCGCTCCAAATCATCCACACATGCTTTAAAAACTTCAGCCTCGGGCTTTCCGGACAAAG
>JAGWYC010000318.1 GCA_018969565.1 Bacteroidota bacterium
TGCCGGGGCCAGCAATCTCAAAGCCATCAACACCGGTCCTAAGGATAATTCGCTCTTTTACGGAGTAGGGTATGCCGATGGCTCGGCTAAATTCAGCGGTCCCTGGGATAAAATTGACATGGTATTTAATCTGAAATCAAGAAAGAATACGTTGATTTCCATCCCAATATCAGAAACAGGCTCAACGGGACCTGTTTCCTTTGTGACGTTCAGAAAAAAATATGAAGACGAAGATCTCGGGGCAGCAGCACCTGTTTCAGAAAGCAACAGCATCAACAGTATAGCGGTAAACCTGGAAATGACTCCGGACGCGGAAGTGCGTCTGATTTTTGATGAAAAGATGGGAGACATCATGAAGGGGAATGGCACCGGTGATTTGCGAATGACTCTCGATGCCGCCGGGGTGTTTAACCTGATGGGACAGTTTACCGTTACAGGCGGTGAATACTTGTTCACCGCCCTGGATCTGATCAACAAGAAATTCTACGTGAATAAGGGTGGTACCATCACCTGGAATGGCGATCCTTACGATGCACTCATCAATATTCAGGCAGAATACCGACAAAAAGTATCACCTGCTGCACTGATGGCCGGTAAGAATATTTCCCAGACAGTCAGCTACCCCATCATGGATGTGGTGAGTAAACTCTCATTAAAGGGCAAGCTGTTTCAACCCGAAATTCGCTTCGACCTTGAGTTTCCGAATATGCAAAATGTGACCGGCGGCACCAATCTGAGCGACCTGAATGCCGTGTTGCAGCGTATCCGCAGCGATCAGGATGAAGTAGCCAGACAGGTCTTTGGCTTGCTGGTGCTGGGGAATTTTATTCCGCCCAGTTTTTCCTTGCAGGGCAATGCCGGCAACGCAGGGGCCGAAGCAGCTGGCAGCACTGTGAGCGGACTGATTTCCAATCAGTTGAACAACTGGCTGTCGCAGTTTGGCGGCAAATTTCAACTTACGTTGAATATGGAATCACTTTCGCAAACCAACCAAAATGCAAATCGTGTATCTGTGAACGTGAAGGTTCCTTTGTTTAACGACCGCCTGATGATAGACGGAACCTATGACCCTACCGTTTCCATGCCTAATGTGAATGTGGAATACAGCATCACCCAGGACGGAACATTCCGGGTAAAAGCGTATTCAAGAAACGCCAACCAACTGTATCAGGCTCCGGGCTCCTCCAGCAACCTGAGCACCAATACTATGGGCATAGGTTTGTTTTACCGACGCGAATTTGAGCGCTGGATATTCAGCCGTAAACCCAAAGCAGAAAATGCTGCTCCGCGTTGAATGTTAACGCCCTGACAGTTCGAATGGCCTGCGGGAATTCCATACGCATGCGTTTATTTTGAAAATATGTTCCGCCTGCTCCTGAATGTGGTAAACGAAAGCCTGGCTATGGCCTGGACGGTATTCATTACCAATAAGTTGCGGTCTTTTCTTTCTGTATTGGGCATCACCATCGGCATCTATTGCATTATTCTGGTTTACACCTTGGTCCACAGCCTTGAACGCAACATCAAAGACAGTTTTGCGGCCATTGGTTCAGATATTGTTTTTGTGCAGAAATGGCCCTGGGACAACATGGGCTTTGATTATCCCTGGTGGAAATATCTTTCCAGACCGGTGGTGACATATCAGGAAATGGAATATCTGCGTGGTCATTTACCACAAAGCCTTGGCGCAGCAGCCTTTGCCACAACAATTCAAAGCAAACTGGCAGAAAGAGGGCAGAATAAAGCAGAAGGTATAGACATCTTCTGCGTATCACATGATTACCAGTCGGTGCAGAAGGTTGATTTGGCCGATGGACGCTATTTCACGCAACAGGAAAGTGATGCAGGTCGGCCTGTAGTCATCATAGGCGCCACCATTGCCGAACAATTATTTCCGGAGGGAGGTGCCAGTGGGAAAACCATTCAACTGATGAAGCAAAGATGCACCGTAGTCGGTGTTTTGCGCAAGGAAGGGCAAAGTGTTATCAACACCAGTTTCGATCAACGGGTGATCATTCCATTAAACCTGGCGCGAAACTTCACCAATATCAGGAATGAATCGGGGAATCCCCAAATCATGCTTAAGTCCAGGGAGCAGGCTGGTGTTGAAGAACTTATCTGGGAGGCTGATGCGGCCATGAGGGCAGTCCGGCGCATTCGTCCGCATGATGAACCCAACTTCGCCGTGAACAAGATGAGCATGATTACCGACAACATCACCTCGTTATTTTCAACTTTGAATGTAGCGGGAACCATTATAGGGATGTTTGCGCTGCTGGTAGGCTGCTTTGGGGTTGCGAACATCATGTTTGTGAGTGTGAAAGAACGCACCCAGCAGATAGGCATTCAAAAAGCACTGGGTGCTCGTAACTACTTTATTCTTACACAGTTTTTAAGTGAAGCAATTATCCTTTGTGTAT
>JAGWYC010000319.1 GCA_018969565.1 Bacteroidota bacterium
GAGGTGGACGCCTTACCGGATTCCCTGCAAACCTATGTACAGTTCCTGGAACAGTATTTCCAGTTGAAACTGCGCATCATTTCCGTGGGCCCTTCCCGCGAACAAACCATCATTCGCTGAACCATGAGCAAGCCCACGCTGGTGCTGGGAGCCACAACGAACCAGGAACGCTATGCCTGGAAGGCGGCCATGATGCTGCTGGATTACGGCCATGAGGTTTATCCGGTAGGAATTAAAAAAGGAGAAGTGGGCGGCAGAACCATCGAAAGGGTATTTCCATCCGGGCCCATAGATACCATTACGCTGTACCTCAATCCGGGAAACCAACAGCCTTGGGTGGACCTCATACTGAACAGCGGCGCGAAACGCATCATTTTCAACCCGGGTACAGAAAACCCGGAACTGATGGAAGCCGCCACTGCTGCCGGAATGGAAACTCTGGAGGCCTGCACCCTGGTGCTGCTGCGCACCGGACAGTACTGAACACCATGAGCGAAACCCTGAGTCTGGTAGTAATTACCTTCAACGAGGAAGCCAACATCAGGCGCTGCCTTGAATCGGTGCAGGGTATAGCTGATGAAGTCATTGTGCTGGACTCGGGGTCTCAGGATCAAACCCGAGCCATTGCTGCGCAAATGGGTGCCCGCGTGGAAATTCATCCATTTGATGGGCATATCGAACAAAAAAACCGCGTCCGCGACATGGCAAAGAGCACACTCGTGCTCTCCCTGGACGCCGATGAGGCGCTGGATGAACAACTCCGAAATGCCATTTCAATCCTGAAAAAGGAAGGCGCCCCCTGCGATGCCTACACCATGAATCGCCTGAATTTTTACCGGGGAAAGCCGATCAAAACCTGTGGCTGGTATCCCGATCGAAAGCTGCGCCTATGGAAGAACGGGGTAGGTTGCTGGGCCGGCAGAAACCCACACGATCGCTACACAGTTCCTGAGGGCACTGCGCAGGGACATCTGAGCGGGGATATTCTCCATAATACTTATCCCGACAAGGAAGCCTTGGTTCGACAGTCGAAGAAGTTTGCTGCCATCAGCGCCGAGCATCTTCAGGGGAAAAGCAGCGCCACTCTTTGGCTGAAAATGCTGTTCGGTCCCTTGTTTCGTTTTGTGCGCACCTGGGTTTTTCAGCAGGGATTTATCAGTGGAAGCAGGGGTTGGGAACTCTGCACCTGGCAGGCCCGTGAGGTATTCCTCAAATACCGCGGAGCGCTTCGCCTGAAAAAACAAAATTCCTCAGCTTAACCCTTGGCGCCCCGGTACATGCGGCCTTTCCAGTTGGTGGGAAGCGGCAGAAGAAAAAACAGGGCTGTAGCAGGTGTAAGCACACTGAGGTACAATTCGTAGCGCAGCAAGTGCAAAAGGGAAGGAGCGCGCAGGCCGAGCAGTTGATATATGCGCACAATCTGCATACTTTGCAAGGTCCACTTCAGAAGCCAGATGTACAGGGCAGTTACAGGCTGCAACAATATCAGCAGGGGCAAGCAGATATAAAACAATCCGAACACGCCAAACAACAGCCACCAGTACCAGGGTAGCTCGGTGCCGCCGCTCAGCCAGCGTTTCCGCTGATGCAGCAGTTGGGATTGTGAAGAAACAGCCTCGGTGTATGCCAAAACATCAGCGGCCATAATGTTGTCCCATTTCCAGCCGTGACGGCAGATTTCCTGGTACAGTTTGTAATCTTCCGTGATGCTGAAACGAATGGCGGCATAGCCTCCGGTTTGCCAATATGCTGTGGCACGAACCGCCATATTGTTTCCCACTGCTGTGGCCGGCACTCCGCTGTAGGAAATGATGTTCAGCAGCCCCATGAAATAGGCCCAGTCAATTTCCTGGTTTTTAGCGTTGCCCCCGGCGCCTTGCACCATGGTGGTGCCGCTCACCACGCCTGTTTCGGGTGTGAAGCGACGCAGCAATCCCTTGGCCCAGGATGGCGGCACCTGCACGTCGGCATCGGTAATCAGGTAAAAGTCGCCCTGCGCATGTGGGTCCAGTTGCGCCATCACCCTGGCCTTGGCTTTTAGCGGGAGTGCTGTATCCACAATCTGAATAAGCCGGAAGTTCGGTTTATCTGCAATGAATGTAGAAGCGATTTCCGCCGTGCGGTCCGTGCTCTGGTCATTGCCAATCAGGATATGCAGTTTGTCTTTGGGATAATCCAGCGCGTACAGTGATTGCAGGCAGGCAGCAATATGAGCTTCTTCGTCCCTCGCAGCGACCATGATGCTTATTTCCGGCCATTGTTCCGGTTCCGGCTGCATACTGCTTCGATAGCGATACAGTACCAGCAGTTGCAGTACCTGAACCAACAGGTACAGGAGCGGTATGACGGTGAGCAGGTAAATCAAAGGGAGGCAAAGGTATAGCCGGCCTGTTGGGCAAATGCAAG